>JBIQHO010000011.1:0-25860 GCA_044508545.1 Bradyrhizobiaceae bacterium
TCATCGTCCGCCCTGCCGGCGCCACGCTTCTGCGCCGCGTCCGGCAGGCGCCGCACGTCCTCTGCACCCAGCCGGCGGCCGACCCCCCGGGGGTGCTGGAGACCGTAACATTTGCCTGGATTGATGACCGCCAGGCGGCTTTGGCCGCCGGTTGTTGTTGATCCCGCGGAGATATCGAACGCCTGAGCCATGTTGAAGCTGTCCGCCATTCCGACATCTGGGACGTCCACGCTGCTTGCGGCGGATATCCATTCTTCCTCTGCGCCCCGGATGAGTGATGACGAAGGCCGCGCCGATGATCGAGGCGATCCGGCCGGTTCGGTCATCACCAAGGTCAAACCGAAGACCAAACGGCCCAATCTCTACCGCGTGTTGATATTGAACGACGATTACACTCCGATGGAGTTCGTCGTTCACGTTCTTGAGAAATTCTTTCAGAAGGACGTGGAAGCCGCCACCCAGATCATGCTGCACGTCCACCATCACGGCATAGGCGAATGCGGCGTGTTCACCTACGAGATCGCCGAGACCAAGGTGACCCAGGTGATGGATTTCGCGCGCAAGCACCAGCATCCGCTGCAATGCGTGATGGAAAAAAAGTAGCCGTTCCCGTTCCGCGAAATCGAAAACGGGTTTTCGGATCTGGGCCGGATTGGTTCGAGGCGAGCCCGCGCGTGGTTCATGACAAGTGACCTGCTGGACATAAGTAACTTGCGGGACAAGTAACTTGCAGGCGGCCTGCCGAATTCGGAACAAGCCCCGGCACAATTTCTGCGCTGCACCGGCACTTCCCCTCGGATAGTGTATTACTATATCATTGACGAAGGTTGTTGTTGCCTGATGGGGCGATGGCGATCATGATGGCCAAGAGACTCCAGAGGACGCGGAATGCCAACTTTTTCTCAAAGCCTGGAACAATCCCTTCATAGGGCGCTCGCGATCGCAAATGAGCGGCATCATCAATATGCCACGCTCGAACACCTCCTGCTGTCGCTGGTCGACGATTCGGACGCCGCAGCCGTGATGCGGGCTTGCAGCGTCGATCTCGACAAGCTGCGCGGCAGCCTTGTGAACTATCTCGAAACTGAATTCGAGAATCTGGTGGTGGACGGCGCCGACGACGCCAAGCCGACCGCCGGCTTCCAGCGCGTCATCCAGCGCGCGGTGATCCATGTGCAGTCATCCGGCCGCGAGGAGGTGACGGGCGCCAACGTGCTGATCGCGATCTTCGCGGAGCGTGAAAGCCATGCGGCCTATTTCCTGCAGGAGCAGGATATGACGCGCTACGACGCGGTGAATTACATCAGCCATGGCATTGCCAAACGCCCCGGCGTGTCCGAAGCGCGTCCGGTGCGCGGCGTCGACGAGGAGACCGAAACCAAGAGCGGCGACGACGCCAAGAAGAAGGGCGACGCGCTCGAAACCTACTGCGTCAACCTCAACAAAAAGGCGAGGGACGGCAAGATCGATCCGGTGATCGGGCGCAACGCGGAGATCAACAGGGCGATTCAGGTGCTGTGCCGCCGCCAGAAGAACAATCCGCTCTTTGTCGGCGATGCCGGCGTCGGCAAGACCGCGATCGCGGAAGGTCTCGCGAAGCGTATTGTCGACAGCGAGGTTCCAGAAGTACTGGCCGCCTCGACCGTGTTCTCGCTCGACATGGGGACGCTGCTGGCCGGCACGCGTTATCGCGGCGATTTCGAGGAGCGCCTGAAGCAGGTGCTGAAGGAACTCGAGGCGCATCCGAGCGCGGTTCTGTTCATCGATGAGATCCATACGGTGATCGGCGCCGGCGCGACCTCCGGCGGCGCGATGGACGCGTCCAACCTGCTCAAGCCGGCGCTGGCGTCGGGAACGATCCGCTGCATGGGTTCGACCACCTACAAGGAATACCGGCAGCACTTCGAGAAGGACCGCGCGCTGGTTCGCCGTTTCCAGAAGATCGACGTCAACGAACCGTCGGTCGAGGATGCCATCGCCATCCTGAAGGGACTGAAGCCGTACTTCGAGGACTATCACAAGCTGAAGTACACCAACGACGCGATCGAGGCGGCGGTGGAGTTGTCGTCGCGCTATATTCACGACCGCAAGCTGCCCGACAAGGCGATCGACGTGATCGACGAGTCCGGCGCGGCGCAGATGCTGGTCACGGAGAACAAGCGCAAGAAGACGATCGGGATCAAGGAAATCGAGACCACGATCGCGGCCATGGCCCGGATCCCGCCCAAGAGCATGTCGAAGGACGATGCCGAGGTTCTCAAGCACCTCGAGCAGACGCTCAAGCGCGTGGTGTTTGGTCAGGACCGAGCGATCGAAGCCCTGACGGCGTCGATCAAGCTGGCGCGCGCCGGCCTGCGCGAACCGGAGAAGCCGATCGGCTCCTACCTGTTCTCCGGCCCGACCGGCGTCGGCAAGACCGAAGTCGCCAAACAGCTTGCGGAGGCGCTCGGCGTCGAACTGCTCCGTTTCGACATGTCCGAATACATGGAGCGTCATACCGTTTCGCGGTTGATCGGCGCGCCTCCCGGCTATGTCGGTTTCGATCAGGGTGGCCTGCTGACCGATGGCGTCGACCAGCATCCGCATTCCGTGGTGCTGCTCGACGAAATCGAGAAGGCGCACCCGGATGTCTACAACGTGCTGTTGCAGATCATGGATCACGGCCGGCTCACCGATCACCATGGCAAGCAGGTCAACTTCCGCAACGTGATCCTGATCATGACCACCAACGCAGGCGCCTCCGACATGGCCAAGGCGGCGTTCGGCTTCACCCGCAACAAGCGGGAAGGGGATGATCGCGAGGCCATCAACCGGCAGTTCTCGCCTGAGTTCCGCAACCGGCTCGATGCCACCGTCTCGTTCGGGCATCTCAGCACCGAAGTGATCGGCATGGTGGTGGAGAAGTTCGTGCTTCAGCTCGAAGCCCAGTTGGCTGATCGCTTCGTGACGATCGAGCTGTCCGAATCCGCCAAGGCGTGGCTGATCGAGCACGGGTATGATGAGCAGATGGGCGCGCGTCCGATGGCGCGCGTGATCCAGGAGCACATCAAGAAGCCGCTGGCGGACGAAGTGCTGTTCGGCAAGCTCAAGGGCGGCGGCCATGTTCGCGTCGTCGTGGTCAAGGACGAGGCAGTCGCGGGCGTCGATCTCGAGAAGATCGGTTTCGAGTTCGTCGAGGGGCCGGTCACGCCCAAGCCCGAGAACCTTCCGGGTGGCGCCCGCAAGCGCAAGCCGAAGCCCGGCGACGGTATCTCGAAGGAACCGCTGAAGGTCTGAAGGCTTAACCGCAAACGATCAAACGGCCGGCATATAGTGCCGGCCGTTTAATTTTTTTGGACGGGTCGCATGCCCGAAAGCGGGGCCAAGGCCAGAATCGGACCACCATAGCGTTTTCAGGCGATGCATCTCCTCGGCTCGATCCGAGGAGGGACATAACGATTGGAGTCCGTTTCAACTGCATTGAATCAAACCCGTCGCTTATTTTTTGTTTGAGCATGATCTTTTCCGAAAACCGGTTTCCGCTTCTCGGGATCATGCTCTAGCTTCTTGATTTGACGCGTTTTCTTTCCGCGAACCGGTAGCCATCCTCGGCTCAAGCCCGAGGACATGCTTTGCTCGAAAACGCTCTCGGCGCGGAGAAAACGCGTCAACTCATACAGGTCGCTTCCAGACGCGCGACGGCTGAAGCGTTCTCCGCTATGCCGGACTTCACTTCTCCTCGGCGTTCTGCTCGTCTCCGGCTTCGCCAACATCGTCGTGCTGCGCTTCCGGATCGAAGAATTCGCCGGCGGCGGCGATCGCCTCTGCGGCGGCGTCGCGATCCTCCTGTCGGGTGCTGATATCCTCGCCGCGCTTGATGCGCTCGGCCTCGTCAGCGCTGCGGGCGATAGTCACCGTGATATAAGCTTCGACTTCGGGATGGACCGCGACCGTCAGCTTCTGCTGCCCGATCGCCTTGATAGGCGCATCAAGCCAGACCTGCGGGCGGCTGACGGTGACGCCGTCCGCGGCCAGCGCGGCCACGATGTCACGCACAGTGACCGAGCCGAATAGCTGACCGGTCTCGGACGCCTGGCGAATGACGACGATGTCGCGGCCGTCAATCTTCTCGGCGACCTTGGCGGCTTCGCCCTTGGCCTTGATATTGTTGGCCTCAAGCTCGGCTTTCATGCCGTCGTATTTGGCGCGGTTGTCGGCGGTCGCGCGCAGGGCCTTGCCGCGCTTGAGAAGGAAGTTCCGGGCGAAGCCGTCCTTCACCTTCACGACATCGCCCATCTGGCCGAGCTTGGCCACGCGTTCCAGCAGAATGATTTCCATGTTCGATCCCCTTGTTCGGAGTTGAGGGAGTTTGCGTCGAGTTCAAGATCGAGGTGCGAGCGGCGGAGGCATGCGCCGTTGCATGTAGTGTTGGCGAAAGCCGAAAATCGCGTCGGCGATGCCGATGCCGACAATGGCGATGACGGGCCAGACAAACACCAGCACGATCGCGTAGACGCTGGTGAGCCACAGCCTGCGACCGCGTTGCGCGAGAGTGATCGTATGCAATACGGCGAAACCCATCAGCGCGTACGACATCATCAGACACGCGGTGACGATCTGGGCCAGGATCGCCGGCAGTCCGCCGACGAAGCACAGCGCCAGCGCCACCATCGTCGCAACCAGCGCCATCGGCGGAAGCGTCGTCGTCTTCATGTCGGGCCAGGGGCGTCGCAGCCGGCCCGAGGCGGCGGTGACCTTGGCTGCAAGCCATACGTTGAGCGTCAACGTCGTCATCGCAATCGTTGCGGCGGCGGCGGGAGCGATCGCCACGAAGGCATCAACGACCTCGGAGGTCCGATCACCTGATGCGGAGTCCTGGGCGTCGACGATGCGCAGCAATCCGTGGCGCAGCGTCTCCGTAATCGTCGATGCGTCGGAACCGAGCGTGAGCAGCGCGGCAGTCGTGGTCAGGGCGGCGAAGCACGCGATCCAGACCAGAATGCGCCCGAGCGGATACCAGTCAACCGGTGGCGGTCCGGCCGGCGTTGCGCCGGTCGCCTGCGGCGCGTCAGCCGGGGCAGGGCGGCCGAGCAGGACCAGATGCCCGAGCCACCACGCAGGCAGCGCGACCGTCAGCACGAAGGCGGCGGAATAGGGCGGACCGAACATGGCGCCGAGACCGGCGCCGGCCAGGGCGCCGCCGATCGCCGCGCTGGTCGGTCCCCATCCCATCGCCGCGACCATCAATGGCAGCGGGGCCAGATAGAACAGCAGCAGCGAGACGAGCGCTCCCGAAATGATCGAGGCGAACATCAGCGCCGAGGCGCAGCCGGCAGCGGCTGCGATGAGGAGGTTCATGACCATTAGCTGTCCCGCTCCCTTCGAGCGGTTAGAGGTTCTTTTTTGAACCCCAACCATCGGCAACCGGCCGGACGATCCGGAAGCCTTATGAAAAATGGCGGACGGCGGCGTGAACGCCGCCGCCGATCGTCAATGAGATTCTCATCCCATTCGTTGAATCAGACACCAGCCTGTCTTTTTGGTTGAGCGTGATCTCATCCGAAAACCGGCTCCCGCTTCTTCGCTCAAAAACGCTCTAGCGAATGACGTAAGGAAGCAGGCCGAGGAAGCGCGCTCGCTTGACGGCGCGCGCGAGTTCGCGCTGTTTCTTGGCGGATACCGCCGTGATGCGGCTCGGCACGATCTTGCCACGCTCGGAGACGTAACGCATCAGCAGCTTGGAATCCTTGTAGTCGATCTTCGGCGCATTCGAACCCGTGAACGGACAGGTCTTGCGACGGCGGAAAAACGGACGGCGGGCACCGGCATCAGCCATGATTCTTACTCCTCAACCACTGCGCTGGCGTCTTCGCGCGGACGACGCGGACCGCGGTCGCCTCGGAAGCCGCCGCCGCCTTCGCGGTCACCACGGAAACCGCCGCCGCGATCGTCGCGCTCGGCCTTGCGCATCATCGCCGAGGGGCCTTCCTCGTGTTCTTCCACGCGGACGGTGAGATAGCGGATGACATCCTCGTGGATGCGTTCCTGGCGCTCGATTTCGTTGACCACCGTAGAGGGGCCATCGATGTTGAGCAGCACGAAATGCGCCTTGCGGTTCTTCTTCATGCGATAGGTGAGCGAGCGCACGCCCCAGTTCTCGGTCTTGGTGACCTTGCCGCCCAACCCGGTGATCACACCGGTGATCTGGTTGGTCAACTCCTCGACCTGCTGGGAGCTCGCATCCTGACGCGCGAGAAAAACATGCTCGTAAAGAGGCATGGCTGTCCTTTCCTCAAGTTGGCGCGAATCTCGGCGGCAAGCCCTTCGAGGCCTTCGGAAAGGACTCGGGAATAAGCTCAGAAGGCGGAAGCACGGGACGACGGACCGACGGGTCCTGCCGCATCAAGATCGCCTGACAACGTGAAATTGGCAGATGAAATTGCTGGGACCGTCCGTTCAGCTCCCGGCCGGGATCCACGGATGGCGCGGACTTATACGGATTTTCAGGCCAAAGGCAAGGGAAGGCGGTGCGGTTCCCCGCTTCCTTCCTGGATTCTCCGAACCGCCTTGACCCGCGCCCGTCTTGACATCATCCGACGCGCGGTGTCTCTCGCCCCGATTCAAGGGGGCATTGCATGACGGCGGCATTTACCTTTCCCGGTCAGGGGTCTCAGGCCGTGGGCATGGGCAAGGCGCTCGCCGAGGCCTTTCCCGCCGCGAAAGCCGTTTTCGACGAGGTGGACGCCGCTCTCGGCGAGAAACTGACCGCCGTGATCTGGGACGGACCCGCCGAAACCCTGCAACTGACGGAGAACGCCCAGCCGGCCTTGATGGCCGTGTCGATCGCCACGCTTCGCGTGCTCGAGGTCGAGGCGGGGCTTTCAGTGGCGCGCGATGCCGCCTTTGTCGCCGGACACTCGCTCGGGGAATACTCGGCGCTCGCGGCCGCGGGCAGCCTGAGCGTTCCCGACACGGCGCGGCTGTTGCGGACGCGCGGTCTCGCCATGCAGAAGGCGGTCCCGGTGGGCGTCGGCGCGATGGCGGCGTTGCTGGGTCTCGATTACGAGGCCGCCGTGGCGGTTGCCGACGAAGCCGCGCAAGGCCAGGTCTGCCAGGCCGCGAACGATAACGGCGGCGGCCAGGTCGTCGTGTCCGGCGACAAAGCGGCGGTCGACCGCGCAGTCGAGATCGCAAGAGGCAAAGGCGCCAGGCGCGCGATGCTGCTGCCGGTGTCTGCGCCGTTTCACTGCAAGCTGATGCAGCCGGCGGCGGATGTCATGGCGGAGGCGCTCGCCAGGGTCACGGTCAACAGGCCGGTGGTGCCGGTGGTTGCGAATGTCACCGCCGGTCCGGTCAGCGATCCCGGCACGATCCGGAAACTTCTGGTGGAACAGGTCACCGGCACGGTGCGCTGGCGCGAAAGCGTGGCCTATATGGCCGCTCACGGCGTCACGCATTTCCTGGAAATAGGTTCGGGCAAGGTGCTTACAGGCCTCGTGAAGCGTATCGCGGAGGGCGCCGTCGGCATTGCGGTCGCGGGTCCCGGCGACATCGCCGCCGCCAGGGATGCGATCGCCGCCACGTGCTGAGATCAAGAGGGATTCGGACGCCGCAGGGCTCGCCATGCGTCGGTCGGCGAAACTCAGTCGGGCGGCTTCAGCGTGCTGTTGATCCAGCCGCTCGCCGACGTTTGGAGCGGGTCGGCTTTTGCCTCGCAATGCGGGCATCGGCGGATCGGTCTTGCGACACTTGCGGATTTG
Organism: Bradyrhizobiaceae bacterium; assembly: GCA_044508545.1. Lineage (GTDB taxonomy): Bacteria > Pseudomonadota > Alphaproteobacteria > Rhizobiales > Xanthobacteraceae > Nitrobacter. The sequence continues at coordinate 7,740 of JBIQHO010000011.1, forward strand.
TCCAACGGCATGGCCAAACCGCATAGCGGACAGGTGTTTTCCCGTTCCTCGTTCACGAGCAACAGCCAGGCGCGAACGCTATACAGGGCAAGCGCACAGACAATCAGGATGCAGGCAGTCAGCACAAAAGATTCAAGCGCACACATCGCAATCACCTTCCATGCACGTGATGGAAGCAGAGCGGATGTGGTTAAGGGTGGTAAGAGCTTGCGACCTGAATTGACAATGAATCTGCATCATGCCGGCGCAGGTGAAACCTGCTCGTTTCCTGCGGAACGGTCGGAAGATCGCGCGGGGTTATTGACGAGCGGTATTTCCTTGCGGCAAACGGGGCGCGATTTGCGGTTTTCATTTTAACTCGGAATGTCCAACGGGGGCGATATGTTCGATTTGAGCGGCAGGACCGCGCTCGTGACTGGCGCGACCGGTGGAATCGGAGGCGCCATTGCGAAGGCGCTGCATGCGCAGGGCGCGACAGTCGCAATTTCCGGCACCCGGCGCGAGGTGCTGGAGACGCTGGCGGGCACGCTTGGCGAGCGCGCCCATGTGCTGCCCTGCAACCTGTCCGAGACAGCGGAAGTCGAGGCGCTGGTGCCCGAGGCCGAGAAGGTGCTGGGGCAGGTCGATATCCTCGTCGCCAATGCCGGAATCACCCGGGACAATCTGTTCGTGCAGTTGCGCGACGAGGATTGGGACGATGTCATCCGGGTCAATCTGACCGCGACGTTCCGCCTGGCGCGCGCCGCGACCAAACTCATGATGCGCAAGCGCTTCGGCCGTATCATCGCGATCACCTCGGTGGTCGGGGTGACCGGCAATCCCGGGCAGGGCAATTACACCGCATCGAAAGCGGGGCTGATCGGCATGATCAAGACGCTGGGCGCGGAATACGCCAAGCGCGGGGTGACGGCCAACTGCATCGCACCCGGGTTTATTTCGACGCCGATGACCGACGCGCTGAACGACAAGCAGCGCGAGGCGATATTGACGAAAGTGCCGGCGGCGCGGCTGGGGACGCCGGAGGATATCGCCGCGGCGGCGGTCTATCTGAGTTCGAACGAAGCGGCTTACGTGACCGGACAGACCATTCATGTCAACGGCGGAATGGCAATGATTTGAGGGGTTTTTGGCCCATCCACCGGGGCTTGTGGTCAAAGCTTTCGATGTGTGATAACCGGACGAATAACGGGTGGGCGAAGAACGCCATTGCAGGAATTTGAAACCCTGTATATTGGCGGTGCGGAGACTGCCGTCGTTTGCCGGTCCGCACCCCTCCCAAGGCGGAACAGACCGAAATTCTACACGACTGCAATAGCGACAGGAACTAGCGGCTTAATGCTCCACGATGGCTGGTTTTGCGGTCGGGTCCAATTGAAGAAGCGCGAGGTTTGATAATGAGCGAGATTGGCGAGCGGGTTAAGAAGATCGTGGTCGAGCACCTTGGCGTAGAGCCCGAGAAAGTTGTCGATAATGCCAGCTTCATCGACGATCTCGGCGCCGACAGTCTCGATACCGTCGAACTCGTGATGGCCTTCGAGGAAGAGTTCGGCTGCGAAATTCCCGACGACGCGGCGGAGACGATTCTGACCGTTGGCGATGCCACCAAGTTCCTCGAGAAGAACGCGAAAAGCTGACGCTCTCGCGCGGGCTTGATGAAGCCGGGCGGACCGTGACTGAACGGTCCACCGGCTTTTCCTTATGGCTGGCAAGGAGGCGGGAGTTTTTCCTATGAGGCGCGTCGTCGTTACGGGTATGGGCATGGTGTCGCCGCTTGGCTGCGGCGTTGAGCCGACCTGGAAACGAATCCTCAACGGCGAGAGCGGCGCGAAGCAGATCGAGACCTTCGACGTTGCCGACCTGCCGTGCCGAATCGCCTGCGTCGTTCCGCGCGGCGATGGGACCGACGGAACCTTCAATCCCGACCAGTGGATGGAGCCGAAGGACCAGCGCAAGGTCGATGATTTCATCATCTTCGCAATGAGCGCCGCGAAGCAGGCGCTCGACGATGCGAACTGGCATCCGGCGACCGAAGAAGATCGTTGCGCGACCGGCACCCTGATCGGTTCCGGCATCGGCGGCCTTTCCGGAATCGCCGACACCGCGGTCCTCATGAAGGAGCGGGGAGCGCGCAAGGTGTCGCCGTTCTTTATTCCGGGACGCCTTATCAATCTCGCTTCGGGCTACGTGTCTATCGAGCATGGACTGAAGGGACCGAACCATGCGGTGGTGACGGCGTGTTCGACCGGCGCGCATGCGATCGGCGATGCCAGCCGCCTGATCGCATTAGGCGACGCCGATGTCATGGTTGCGGGCGGCGCGGAGTCGCCGATCTGTCGCATCGGCATGGCGGGCTTCTGTGCCGCGCGCGCGCTATCCACCGGATTCAACGACACGCCGCAGAAAGCCTCGCGTCCCTACGACAAGAATCGCGACGGCTTCGTGATGGGAGAGGGCGCGGGGATCGTTGTCCTCGAAGAGTACGAGCACGCACGGCAGCGCGGCGCGAGAATCTACGCCGAGGTGACGGGTTATGGCCTGTCGGGAGATGCCTATCACATCACCTCGCCCTCGCCTGACGGCAACGGCGCGTATCGCAGCATGAGCGCGGCGATGAAGCGAGCAGGGATCTCCGCGTCGGACATCGACTATATCAATGCCCATGGCACGTCGACGCAGGTCGGCGATGAAATCGAACTGGGCGCAGTCGAGCGTTTGCTTGGCAACGCCGCGTCAACGATTTCGATGTCGTCAACCAAATCGTCGATCGGTCATCTGCTCGGCGCGGCCGGCGCGGTCGAGGCGATTTTCAGCGTCCTTGCGATTCGTGACAACGTCGCGCCGCCGACAATCAATCTCGATGATCCTTCCGTGGAAACCGCTATCGATCTCGTTCCGCACAAGGCACGGAATCGTGAGATCAATGTGGTGCTGTCAAACTCGTTCGGATTCGGCGGCACCAATGCGTCTGTTATCATGCGGCGCATCGCCGATTGACGGTGGCAAATCCACCGTTTCGCCGCATTCGATGATAAATCCTAGTAACGGGCGTATGCCGTTGGCTGGGGCAAGGAAATTCGCCGGCCGCGATTGAACCGACAGGATTCAGGTTACATCGATGACTGAGAGACCGCCCATTTCTCCGCGCAGTCCGCGTGCCGCACTTGAACCTGAACAAGTGCCGCCGCCGCCGAAGCGCTCCGCGCGAGCCCGCAGTCCGCTGGTGATAGCCGGCAACGCGATCATCACGCTCGTGCTGATCGGGATGCTCGGCGTTGGCGGAATCTATATCTACGGCAAGCAGAAGATCGAGGCGCCCGGACCGTTGCAGGAAGACAGGATCGTCAACATTCCGGCGCGGGCCGGAATGAGCGACATCGCGGAGATTCTTCAGCGTGAAGGCGTGATCGACGACAATCGCTGGGCGTTTTACGGAGGCGTGTTCGCACTGAAAGCGAGCGCCGGCCTCAAGCCGGGCGAATATGCGTTCCAGAAGAACGCCAGTCTGCGCGACGTCATCGGCACCATTGTCGAAGGCAAGGTGGTGCAGCATCTCGTGACGATTCCGGAAGGCTTGACCTCCGAGCAGATCGTCGCGCGGTTGTCCGAGAACGAGATTTTCTCAGGCGCGATTCGCGAGATTCCGCGGGAGGGCACGCTGCTGCCCGAGACCTATAAATTCCCGCGAGGAACGAGCCGTGAGCAGGTGATCCAGCGCATGCAACAGGCGCAGAAGCGCGTGCTCGCGGAAATATGGGAGCACCGCACCCCCGATACGCCTGTCAAGACGCCGGAGCAGCTCGTCACGCTCGCATCGATCATCGAAAAGGAAACAGGCAGGGCGGATGAGCGCAGCCGGGTCGCGGCGGTGTTCGCCAACCGCCTGAAGCAGAAAATGAAACTGCAGTCCGATCCGACGATAATCTATGGCCTGGTCGGCGGCAAGGGAACGCTGGGTCGGCCGATCCGACGCAGTGAGATCGCGCAACCGTCCCCGTACAATACCTATGTGATCGACGGGCTGCCGCCTGGACCGATCGCAAATCCCGGCCGGGCCTCGCTCGAAGCAGCGGCAAATCCGGCGCGGACTCGCGACCTCTTTTTCGTCGCGGACGGCACCGGCGGGCACAGCTTCACCGAGACCTACGAGCAGCACCAGAAAAACGTCGCCCGGCTGCGGACCATGGAAAAGCAGATCGAGAACGATACGGTCGAGCCGGCGGACGATCCGCCGCAATCGCCCCCGCAGTCGACATCGCAGCCACCGCCGGCCGCAGCGGCGCCTCCGGCGACGGATGCTGACGCGGCGGAAGAGAAGCCTGCCGCAAAGCCCACTCCGCGGAAACGGACCCGGCCGGCCCGGCAGGGCGCGACCAATCCTCCGCGGACTACGATCCAACAATAGACGCCGCATGTCGCGCGGCGACCGGGTTTGACCGGGAAGCGGATTTCACTTCGCTCGGAAACGCTCTAACGTGGGAACGTCCGTTCCCACGAATTTCAGATCTAAAACGCTTCGGAGAAAACCACGCGATGGCGTTGTCGAGCATGACCGGCTTTGCGCGAAGCCACGGCGCCAGCGGGCCTTATGCGTTCGAATGGGAACTGAAATCGGTGAACGCCAAGGGATTCGATTTTCGAACACGGCTGCCGCAGGGCTGGGACGATATCGATGCAACGGTGCGCAGGCGGTCGGCCCAGGTGTTGGCTCGCGGCACCGTCTACGCCAATCTGACCGTGAAGCGCAGCAACGCCGCTTCCGTCATTCGTATCAACGAGGACGTGTTGGCATCTATCCTGAAAGTCGCCGCCGACTTGTCAGGCAGGATCGACGCGGTCGCGCCCAGCATCGACGGATTGCTGTCGATCAAGGGTGTTCTCGAAGTCGTTGAACCGGAAGCGAACGAGGCGGAAGAGGGGGCCGCGAAGGCCGCCGTCGCCGGGGCTTTCGAGCAGGCATTGCTTAGCCTGATCGACATGCGCGAGCGTGAGGGCGTCGCGCTCGGCCAGATCCTTTTGCAGCGGATGGATGAGATTGAAGGTCTTGCGCGCAAGGCGGAAGCCGCGCCCGGCCGGCGGCCGGAAGCGGTGAAAGCGCGGCTCGCCGAACAGATAGCAGCACTTCTCGAGACATCGGACCGCTTCGATCAGGACCGGCTCAATCAGGAAGCCGTGTTGATCGCCGCGAGGGCCGACATCCGCGAAGAACTCGACCGCATTGCCTCGCATGTTTCGCAGGTGCGGGAATTGATCGGAGGAGGCGGCCCGGTCGGGCGGCGGCTCGACTTTCTCGCGCAGGAATTCAACAGGGAAGTGAACACCTGCTGTTCGAAGTCGAACGATCTCGAACTGACCAATATCGGCCTTGCGATGAAAAACGTCGTCGAGCAGTTTCGCGAACAGGTCCAGAATTTGGAGTGATCGATGGCTGCTCACCGCCAGAGCTTCGATGGAGTTGAACGGCGCGGGCTGATGTTCGTGCTGTCGTCGCCTTCGGGTGCGGGCAAGACCACGTTGTCACGGTTGTTGATGGAGCGGGTCGAAGGCTTGAGCCTGTCGGTCTCCGCCACCACGCGTCCGATGCGTCCGGGCGAGGCCGACGGACGCGACTACAGGTTCGTCGGCAACGAGGCTTTCCAGCAGATGGTCCAGCGCGGTGAGTTGCTGGAATGGGCCAGAGTATTCGACAATCGCTACGGTACGCCGCGCGTTCCGGTGGAGGAGGCGTTGTCATCGGGTCGCGACGTGCTGTTCGACATCGACTGGCAGGGTACGCAGCAATTGCGCGAGAAAGCGCGGGCCGATGTCGTCAGCGTCTTCATTCTGCCGCCGTCCGCGGCCGACCTCGAAAGCCGTCTGCACACCCGCGCCCAGGATTCCGACGATGTCATTCGCGGACGAATGGACCGCGCCGCGCATGAACTGAGCCATTGGGCGGAATACGACTACATCGTCATCAACCAGAATGTCGATGAAGCCTTTGCAGAGGTGCACTCGATTCTGAAAGCTGAGCGGCTCAAGCGCGAACGCCGGACGGGGTTGACGGCGTTCGTGCGCGAACTGCAGAAACAACTCGAATCGTAGTCGCTACGTCGCTGCCCCGCGTGAGGCTCGCGACAGGATTTCCATGATGTCGCGCGATTGCGCCTCGATCTCCCTCTGCGCGCGGAGGGGATCGCGGGCCGGTGTCGGCGCGACGTTGGTAGTACGCCGCTGCCATGACGGAACGAGCCCGGTATCGACCACGTCCCCTATAGCTTCCGATCGAGGAAGAGTGCGCATGACGTCGCTCAGGCTTCCCAACCTGACGATCGCAAATCCGAGAATTCCCGCGAAGCCCAGGGCGGCGGCGAGCCCGCCCAGCAGGAACAGCATCGAATACGACGCTGGCTCGGCTTCCGGAGCACGGACGATGCCGACGGCGGGACCGGGCTCGCTGCGTTCGGCCATCAACTGCGGAGCTGGCGCGGTTGCGACCGCAGGCGGCGTCTGAGCGTTCTGCAACTGCGGGTCGGACGTCACGATTTCCGGCGAAGTCGGCTGTTGTTGCTCCGCCGTCTGGATCGGCGGAGCCGTGGTGTCTGCCGGATCGGGCCAGCGCGTGGTCACGGCCGCTGGCGAGGTATCGGCGGTCTGCGCTTCGGCTGACGGAGCCGTTTCGGCTGGCGAGGGACTGGTGCTCGCCTTCTCAGGCGCGCTTGTGTAAATCGTGTCGGTTGGCGGCGGAGAGCTGGCGTTGGCTTGATTGCGCGCCACGTCGTCGAATTCCGCGTGGGCATTGGCGACGGACGGTTGCAAGGACGGCGCCGCAGGCGTCTCGGCCAGTTTGTCCGGCGCGGGAGCAGGTGATCGCGGCTTGGCGGCAGGTTTCTGGGCGATCTTGCCGCGTTCTGCGCTGAGGTACCAGCATTGACGTTTCGTTCCCGGCTCGATGCGATAGTACCAATGGCTACCGCGCGGCGTTGTCGCTTTCGGGCCCGGCAGGCAGCTATCGTCCGCGCGCGCCGAACCGTGTGCGGCGATCGCGAGCATGCTGCCGGCAAACGATGCGATAAAAAAAGTTGAAAGCAATTTCCCCGAACGGTTTGACATGAGCATCCCCGGTAAATGACGAGATGAACGCGATGGCGTTTTCGCCAAATTGTCAGGAAATACTGGGGTCGCATTGCGCCACAAATCCGGAAGGGCTGAGGCTTAATTGAGGCTGGCGACGCGCGAGACATACTCGTTTTGCGAGTAGGGTGTCGTGCTCTTCCGGTTCGGTCAGTTCTTGAATATGACGCGTCCGACCACCTTGCCGGCCCGCAACTGCTCCATCCATTTCCGGGCGTCGCCCATCGGCTCCTCCCTCATTGGGGTTGGCTTGATCCTGCCGGATCGCGCCAGCGCCATCACTTCCCGCGCCTCGGCAAGCGTGCCGACCATGAAGCCTTCAACGGTCATGCGCCTGTAAGTCCATTGAACGATCGGGAGGTTGAAATTGCCGCCCATCAATCCGGAGACCACGATTTTTCCGCCGCGAGCGACGGTCGAGACCGCAAAGTTCATCGATTTCTCGCTGCCGGCGAAATCGACGACAGCGTCGAAGCCTCCGTCGTTTTCCTTGATGATGCGCCGGATGATATCGGCTTCCGACGGGTCGTAGGCGACCGCCGCGCCGTTCGCGAACGCGGTTTCCCGCGCAGCCGGGCTCAGGTCAGCGACGGAAATCTTTTGCTTGAACATGGCCTGCGCGAATGCAAGTCCCATCATGCCGACGCCGCCCAAGCCGATCAGCAGCAGGTTGCGCTGACGCGGCCGGTCGACGAGGCGCTTCAGCGCGCCATAGGCGGTGATGCCGGAGCACATCAGCGTCGCCGCCATGTTGACCGGCAGAGGATCGTAGTCGAGCAGGTATTTTGCGTCCGGCACCAGCACGTGAGTGGCGAATCCACCGTCGATCGAAACGCCGAGAAAGCGATTTCTGGCGCAGAGATTTTCGTCCCCGGCCAGGCAGTCCCGGCACTGACCACAGCCGATCCAGGGAAATACCGCTTTCTTTCGCCCGACGATATTTTTCGGCGCGTGCGGGCCGACTTCGTCGACAACTCCCGCAATCTCGTGGCCGAGGGTAAAGGGCAGGGCCATGCCGCGGGTCGTATCCAGCCGTTTGCCGTTGCCGAGATCCATGTAGCCGTCCTGCAAATGCAGGTCCGAATGGCAGAGTCCGCAGCGCTCCACCCGCACCAGAACCTCGCGGCCCTGCGGCTTCGGTGCATCGATAATGGTTTCGCACAACGGCGCGTCGAATCTCACGAGCGACTGGCGTCTCATGAGGGCCATCACGTTTTCTCCTCAGGCCCTGTTTGTTCTGTTTCGCAAGTCAGCCAATTCGCGGGCCATGGCAACATAGCCGGATATCGGAACGGTCTCGGCTCGCCGGGTCGGGTCGATAGCGGCGGCTGCGGTCAGCAACGCCGGGTCGACGGGCAGCGATTTCAGGCTCTGCCGCAGCATCTTGCGACGCTGTCCGAAGGCTGCGGCGGCGACCTGTTCGAGCAATCGGCGCTCGCAGGGCTCGGGCTTGTCGCGAGGCACGAGCCGCACGACGGAGGAGGTGACCTGGGGCTGCGGCACGAACGCCGCGGGCGAGATGTCGAACAGGATTTTGGTCTCGGCGCGCCAGTTCGACAGCACGCCGAGGCGGCCATATGCTTCCTCGTTTTCGCGGGCGACGATCCGCTCGGCTACCTCGCGCTGGAACATCAGCACCATCGCGTCGTACCAGGGCGGCCATGGCTCGACGCTCAGCCAGCCGATCAGAAGCGCGGTTGCGATGTTATACGGCAGGTTGGCGACGATCTTTGCGCGCGTCGGGCCGAGCAGCGGACGCGGGTCGAATTGCATCGCGTCCGCGTTGACGATGGTGAGGCGTCCGGGATAGCGGTCCGAGATTTCTTCCAGCGCTCCGAGCGCGCGCTCGTCGCGTTCGACGGCGATCACACGCCCCGCTCCCATGGCCAGCAGCGCGCGGGTTAATCCGCCGGGGCCGGGGCCAACCTCGATGACGGTCGCATCTTGAAGCGGGCCGGCGGCGCGCGCGATCCGTGCGGTGAGGTTCAGATCGAGCAGAAAGTTTTGCCCCAGGGATTTGCGCGCCGACAGCGCATGGCGTTTGATGACGTCGCGCAGCGGAGGGAGGTCGTCAATCGTGCTCATGCCGAATGCGTTGCGTCCGCCATTCGCGCGGCCAGGCGCAGCGCCGCGATCAGACTCGATGGATCGGCGCGCCCGGTGCCCGCGATGTCGAAGGCCGTGCCGTGATCGGGCGATGTCCGGATGAACGGCAGCCCCAGCGTGACGTTGACCGCGCGGTCGAAAGCCAGCGTCTTGACCGGGATCAGCGCCTGATCGTGGTACATGCAGATCGCACAGTCATAGGTCCGTCGCGCCGCTTCATGGAACATGGTGTCGGCGGGGAGCGGGCCTCTGGCGTCGATCCCCTCGGCGCGCAAGGTTGCGACGGCGGGAGCGACGATCGTCTTTTCTTCGGTTCCGAGCGAGCCGTCTTCTCCGGCATGAGGATTCAGTCCGGACACCGCTATGCGGGGCCGGGCGATCTTGAAGCGTGATTGCAGATCGGAAACGACGATGCGGACGGTGTCCACGATCATCGTGCTCGACAGCGTCGCGATCGCCTCGCGCAAGGAAAGATGAATCGTAACAGGCACGACCGCCAGCTCGGACGACCACAGCAACATCACCGGTTGCCGCGGCTTGCCGTCGCTCGCCGCCAGTTCGGCGAGAAATTCGGTGTGACCGGGATGAGCAAAGCCGGCACGATAGAGCACGCTCTTGGCGATCGGGTTGGTGACGATCGCGGCTGCGTGTCCGGCAACGACGTCGTTGACCGCCTGGCGGATCGACCCGATGGCCGCGGCCGCGCTGTTGTCGTCGGGGCGACCGGGCCGCGCGGTTGTCTGATGGCCGGTTGCAGCGATTGGAAACGCTTCGGTGAATGTCCGAGAGATGTCGCCGCCAGCGGCATCCGCGAGGGGAAGACCCACTCCGAGCAGCTTGGCGCGTGCGGCGATGAATGCCGGGTCGCCGATGAGATAGAACGGCGGAACGGCGTCACTCTTGCGCCGCAGCCACGCTGCGATCGCGATATCAGGTCCGATGCCGCCCGGCTCGCCAAGGGTCAGTGCAAGAGGCTTCACAACGCGGTCGCTCCAGCGCGGCCTTCCGTCAAGCACATGCCGCCGCTCACAATATTGTTTGTCCCGGCCGAAGCGAGGACGCGAGCGCCATTGTCACTCGCCCGTTTTTCCGGCGTCGTCTACCGATATTCGATCATCGCTGATTTCCGAATATCGTCCAGATAGTCCTTGGATTTTTTCTCATACTTGGCGGCGAACATCTTCTCGCGGATTTCCTTCTTCTTCGGGGTATCCACGCTGGTCACTTTCTTTTCGCAGACAGCTACCATTTCCACGCCCTGCCGCGTGATCTCCGGCGGGGTCAGATGACCCACGGGCGTCTTGTCGAGCAGCTCGCGAAGCGGCGGCGGCAGATCGGCCGACGTCTTGACGACGGTATCGCGTATCGTGGCGTTCCGCATCGCCTTGAAAAGGTGAGCCGCATCCGCGCATGACTGAACGCGTTCGCGCAAAGATTCCGCCTCCTTGCGGCGGGCCTCCATTGCGGAAGCGGCCGCTCCTCGTGGAACGATCAACACCACGGGGCGCATCTGGTATTCGAACCCTTCGGTTTTCGATTGGTCGCCGCCACTGGCCTTCAGCGCCTCGTTCACGTCGCGGTCGCTGACAAGAAGGCTGTCCTTGAAGCGCCCGCGCACGAGGCTTCCCCAGACGAGATCTGCCTTCAGGCGCGCCTTGATCGTGTCCGGGCGAACGCCTTGCGAAGCGAGCGATTTCGTCAACTGATCGGGCGACATTCGCATTCGCGCGCCCATGCTGGCGTAAGCCTGGTCGATATCCGACGATGTTGGGTTGACGCCGTATTTCCTGGCTTCCTTGACCTTCACCTTTTCGTCGATCAGTTCGTCGATCACCTGCTGCCGGGTCGGGGTCTTGTGCGTGGATATCTGAATCAGCCGGCTGCGCTGTTCGATATCGAACGTGGTGATCGGTTCGCCGTTGACCATGACCGCCACGGCCTGCGCATGCAGCGGCGAGTTCAGGCACGCCGACAAAAGAACTGCGAATATGGCAAGGCGAACCGCCCGAAGGAGTAAAATCATGTTCATGTCAGTCGCGCTTAGCAAGTCTCTGGTGAACCGGAACATCGGCGGTGCACTCCGCCATCCAGTGCCGCCGCTCTGAAACTACTGGATGCCAGAGCCGGCTGATGCCCCGCGGGTCTGACCCAGTGTCCGCAAGCCAAGTTGGAGCATGAAAGCATGGTTAAGCTGGGGCGGCGTTGCTCCTGCGGAATATGTATACGATGTGACGTAGTTGAGGCCGAGAACAAAACAGTCGTCCACGTATCCTGCGCCGACAGTATACTGGTTGATCTGGTTGGCTTCCAGATCCCAGCGTGCCGCACCCTGCACGACCCAGTTCGATGCGATCTTGACGGAGCCGGAGCCCAGAATGCCCCGGCGACGTGTAAGATATCCAAGATCAGGCTGCGCGGCGTAATCGCCGTACAACACGCTCGCAGACCAGCGGTTGAAGGCGGCGCGGCCTTCGGCCTCAAATCGCTGCACGTTCAAAGTTCTGTCATCGAAACGCGCGCGCGTGCTGAATGTGAAGATGCTGTTGGGTGAATAGTTGATGCTCGTCACATAGTCGGATTGCGCGCGCTGCAGGCCGGAATCGACGCTGGTGTTGCTGATATCCGAAACCGCGAACGAATTCAGGCCGAACAGATGATAGGACTGGCCGAACAGGAAATTGATCGCGCCGCCCCGATCGAACTGGGTCGTCGCCTGCACGCCGACATTGGCGCGGCCGCCGCCTTCCACACGGTCGTATCCGGAGAACTTGTCGACGCTGAAGAGATTGCTCGCGTCGAACACCAGGCTTTGCGCGTCCTCGTTCGGCAGCTTGCCCGCATAGGACTCGTTCGGACGGATGATGACTTGCGCAATCGGTTCGATCGTGGTGGTGCCCCAGGGCTGAACGTTGATGAAGGGGTAGCGATATTCGAGGCCAACCGCCGGCATCAGGCGAACCGTGCTCGTGTTGCCAGGCTGGATGAAGTCGGACACGCCGGGCTGGTTCGAGATGTCGGCATTGATGGCGTCGGCGCGAAGCGAGGCGAACGGTGTCCAGATCTGGCCGAAGGAATCGGTGAACGACTTCCGCCACTGCGCTTCGGCGGTCAGGCGCGTATAGGTGCCGGGAACGCCGCGCAGCAGGCAGTTGTTCGGCGTCCGCGCCATGGGGTCGGCGGATGTCGGGAGACACAGGTATGAGGTATTCGAGATCGGATCGAACTGGGCCTGATCACGCGTGAGATTGACGAAGTTGAACTTGTAGCTGAACTCGCCGCCCAGAACCGCGTGATTGATGACATTCGAATAATCGATGACCGGCGCGACGACCGGAACCTGGCTCTGGTTGCCCGAGAAGCTCAGATAGTAGATCGTGCGGGCATCGAAATAGCTGCGGTTGCCGACGCCGGTCAGATAAAGCTGCGAGATCGCCTCGGTCGGCAGACTCAGGAAAGATTGCAGCGGGTCGCTGTACTGCCTTAGCCGGTAGTCCGAAAAGAAGAAGTAGTCGCTCAACAGGACGCCGTCCCAGCCCCAGACCCATTTGTCGTTCAGTGCGAACTGGCCCTTGGTATCGACGCCGCCACGGAAGTCGCGGTTGCCGGGTGCTGAACCGAAGGCGTCCGGGTCGAGCTGATTGATGCCATAAGCACGGATTTGATAGGCGCCGTCGAGAAGGCGCTGCCTGAATTCGCCCTGCATCAGCACGCCCTGTCGCGTGGTGAAGCGAGGAGAGAGGGTCAGGTCGTAATTCGGCGCGAGCGCGAAATAATAGGGGATCTCGACCCCGACCCCGAATTTGTCATAGGAAGACACAAAGGGCATCAGAAAGCCGCTCTTGCGCTTCACGGTCGGATCCGGCGTGGAGAAGAACGGCATGTAGGCCAGCGGCACGCCGTAGAATTCCAGCCGGGCGTCCTCGAAGTACAGCATCTTCTCGGTTTGATTGTGGATGATGCGGGCACCCTTGACCTGCCACAGCGGCGGCTTTTTCGGATCGTCCTTACAAGGCGCGCAGGCGGTGTAGACGCCGTTCTCGAAGACGGTGTAGTTGCCCTTGGTCCGATCGGCCCGGCTCGCGGCCATGCGCGTCGCGTCCGCGGTGTCGACCCTCAGCGAGTCGACGAAGCCGTCGCGATAGTCGTCGCTCAGATCGAGGATGTTGGCGTAGGTGACCTTGCCGTCCGCATCGGTCATGCGGATGTTGCCCTCGGCGTGGAGCCGCTTGGTTTTCTGGTCGTAGATAACCTTGTCTGCTTCGACGCTTGTGCCGTTGTAGAACATCTGCACGTTGCCGACCGCCGACACGCGGGAGTTGTTGTAGTCGTAATCGAGCTCGGTTGCCTGAACGAGCATCTGCCCGTTGTTCTGAGCCGGCGGCGGCTTGGGCTTTGTCGGGTGAGGATTGAAGGTGAAACTCTGGGCGGCGGCCGGCGCGACCGGGACGATGCCCAGAAAGACGACGGCGAGCAGGCTGAGGGCTGCGGGGACCAGCGGACACAGAATCGCGGACATGCCGATCCGGCGGCGCGGGGAGGCGCGCCGCTCGCAAGCACGCGAGCGTCTTCGGGGGGCGGCGATTGCAGCCACTACCCGTCCTCCTGGTACAGCAAGACCAAAAAGCCGGCGAGGCCGCCCACACAGACGGGCAGCCACGCCGCAGCGATCGGATTCATCAGTTCGGCCTTGCTCAAATCCTCAGTTACCTTGGACAGGACATAGAGCAGAAAGCCCGATCCCACGCCACTTAAAACCATCTTTTGCACGCCGCCGAAGCGGAAGAACCTGAGGCTCACCGAAGCTGCCAGCATCACCATCGCTGCCAGCAAAAACGGCTGTGCAAGGAGTTTGTGATATTGCAGCCGGTAGCCTGCGGTGGCGAAGCCCGAACTCTCGGACGACCTGATATAGCCCGGCAGTTGCCAAAATGACACAGTCTCGGGGGTCGAGAAACTGTTCCGCACCTGGGCCGGAGTGAGACTCGTCGGCAGGACGAATCGCTCCTGTTCGACCGGCGGGCTGTCGAGTGTAAAGCGGTGGACGTCCTTGAACAGCCAGTGGCCGTCCTCAAGGGTCGCCTCGCGGGCCTCGATGCGCTCCTTGAAGCGGGAGTCGGGATCGAACCTGAACACGGTGAGGCCGGTCAGGCGAACGCCCTGCTGCTCGCTGCGCACGGCGTTGATGATCGCCTGACCCTCGTCCGTCGCCTGATTGATCCAGAAGCCGGATGCGTCCTGCAGGCCACCTCCGGGGGCGCTGCCGAACAGTTCGGCCTCCATCCGCTTGGACAGTTCGCGCAGGTTGGCGGACATCGGATTATAGACCGTGGTCGCGAGCACGCCGAGGACGAGCGCGCACGCGAGCGCCGGCGAGATGAATTGCCATGCGGAGACGCCTGCGGCGCGCGCCACCACCAGTTCGAGCCGCCGCGACAAGGCCAGGTAGCAGGTCATGGCGCCGATCAGGACACAAAACGGGGTCAGTTTCTCCAGCAGTTGCGGCACCCTGAACAGCGATGTTTCCGCGACCATGAGTGCCGACGCAGACGCAAGTCCGGACGTTCTCCGGACCATTTCGATGTAGTCGACGAGAACGAGAAGCAGGAAGATGCTGGCGAACACGCCGAGCGCAGCCACCGCGAAACGGCCGGCGAAATAGCGGCCCAATGTGTTCGTCAACATGCTCATGCGGCGGCCGGCCTCCCCAACAGGCGAAGGAGCCGTGCGTTCGATCTGTTGATTGCCTCCATCAGCGCGGCAGGCGGTTCGAGCACGGTGCCGGCAACGATCACGCGCATGCTGAGGCCGATTGCGCCGAACAGAAGCAGGTATTGCAGCAGTGCCGCGGTCGGCGTCTTCACGGTCATGACCGAAAGCGCAAAGCCCGCCATGCGCAGCCCGAACACGGCGCCGATCGCCGCTCCCATGGAGAAATTGCGGCTCTGGCGCGTCGTGCGCGGCGTTCCGAGGAACGCGAAGGTCAGCGCGGCAAACGCAAACGGATAGATCGGCGCCGTAAGGCGATCATGAAGCTCGGCGCGGAACTGGCCCGGCATCTGCTGAACCAGCGGGTCGGCCGGATCGGGTACGATCAGTTCCCAGAGGTAGCGTTCGCGGATGCCGTAAACGACGTCGCGCCCACGGTTTGAGAATTTCGACATGTCGAACGCGTCGCGGCGGAACGCCACCATGGTCGGCTCGCGTTTGCCGGCCTCGAGTCGTTCCAGGTGCCCTTTCTCGAGAACGAGGAACGATCCGTTGTCGTTGTTCATCACGGTTCCGCGGTCGGCAATGATGCTGAGCCGCTCGTCCGGATTGCGGCGGTCGTCGATGAATATCCCCACAAGCTGGCCGCCGGGTTGGCGTTCCCGAACCCGGATCGTCAGGTTCTGATCGAGTTGCGCAAATCGGCCGGGCTGAAGAACGTTCGCCAGAACGTCGGCGGTGATTTCGGCGTCCCATCGTTTCAGCCGGCGCATCCCGTCGGGCGCGAGATAGGCCGCGATGAACGCCACCAGCAATGCCACGACCACGGTGGCGTAGATGAAAGGCCGGAACAGCCGGAACGGCGACAGGCCGGCGGCGTTCATCACGATGATTTCGGAATCGGTCGCAAGCTTGTGGAGGGTGTGCGAAATCGCGATCATCAGCGCGATCGGCGAGATGATCAGCACCAGCACCGGGATCGCGAGGCTGGTGATACCCAGAAAGGTCAGAATGGTCTGACCCTGGCTCGTCATCAGGTCGATGCCGCGCAACGCCTGCGTAATCCAGATCACGCCCGTCAGGCTGACCAGGACCACGACGAACGACGCCAGCGTCGTCCGGAAAATATACTTATCGATCGACCCCATTGGTCTGAACGATCCCCCGTCCTCCGGATCAGAACAACCGGCCGCGCCCCGATTCCGGTGGAGGCTTCCCCCAAAGCCCCGGCAGTTTACCTGACTCGTCCCTCAGTACCATCCCTTTGATCTGTCAACAAAATGGCCGGGCCTCAATGCGCATCGATTATGGTTAAATTCCAGCCTATATGGCCTTGCCGTCAAGGCGGCGGGAACTTCAAATGCGCGCGCCGGGGTGTTTTGCAGCCATTACGGCTGCGGATGGCTGATCCGGATCGCAGACCCTTGGCAGCGTTGCCTTTGACAGGTCATAGTCGCGCCTTCACAAGCCAGCCGATTGACGCTGCGCCGTCCCTGATTCTGGAGGATTTTTGATGCCCGACGCCGTCAAGGTCGGCTTTGTTCCGTTTTCGGCCGCGCCGCGCGGTATCCTCGTGGTGTTCTGCGACGAGACTTTGAAGTTCGGCGGAGCCGCGAGCAAGGCTCTCGGAGCGTCAGCCGCAATCGTTAAACGAGCCTCGGCGGCCAATCGCTTCAAGGGCAAGAGCGCGGCGATGCTCGATATCCTTGCGCCGGAGGGCCTCAAGGTTGATCGGCTGATCGTCGTCGGCGCAGGCAAGGCGTCGGCTCTCAAGGATAGCGATTTCCTCAAGTTCGGCGGCGTGCTGGCCGGAAAGATTCGCGGTGCCGGCGGCGCGGTGACGGTCGTCGCGGAACTGCCGTCCGCGGCGATGAGCGCTGATCAGACGGCGTCGCTCGCGTCCGGCATCCGGTTGCGCGCCTACAAATTCGATCGCTACAAGACCCGGAAGAAAGACGGCGACGATACAGCGGCGCTGCATGCCGACGTGTCGATCGCGGTCGCCGACGTTGCCGCCGCGAAAAAGGCGTTCGCGCCGGCCAATCATGTTGTCGATGGCGTCATCATCGCGCGCGATCTCGTGAACGAGCCGCCGAATGTGCTTTATCCGGAGGAATTTGCGCGGCGCGCCAGCCGGCTGCGCACGGCCGGGGTCAGAATCGACGTCCTCGACGTCAAGGCGATGACCAGGCTCGGCATGGGCGCGCTGCTGGGCGTCGGGCAGGGGTCGGCGCGGCCCAGCCGGACGGTGGTGATGCGCTGGAACGGCGGCAGGAAGGGAGAACCGCCGATCGCCTTCGTCGGCAAGGGCGTCTGCTTCGATACCGGAGGCATCTCGATCAAGCCCGCCGGCAATATGGAAGAGATGAAGGGCGACATGGGCGGCGCGGCCTGCGTGGTCGGGTTGATGCATGCGCTCGCGGCGCGCAAGGCGAAGGTCAACGCCGTCGGCGCGATTGGTCTGGTCGAGAACATGCCGGACGGCAACGCGCAGAGGCCCGGCGATATCGTGACCTCGATGTCGGGCCAGACCATCGAGATCATCAATACCGACGCGGAAGGCCGGCTGGTCCTCGCCGACGTGCTCTGGTACGTCGCAAAAAAAATCAAGCCGAAGATCATGGTCGATCTCGCGACGCTGACCGGCGCGATCATGGTGGCGCTCGGCACCGAACACGCCGGCCTGTTTTCCAACAATGATGAATTGTCGGAGCGGCTGACCAGAGTCGGTATCGAGACCGGCGAGCGGGTCTGGCGCATGCCGCTCGCCCCCGAATACGACAAGCTGATCGATTCGCAGTTCGCCGACATGAAGAATACCGGCGGCCGCTTCGGCGGCTCGATCACGGCGGCGCAACTTTTGCAACGGTTCGTCGATAACACGCCGTGGGCGCATCTCGACATCGCGGGAACGGCGATGGGTGCTCCGAAATCCGACATCAATCAGAGCTGGGGATCGGGATTCGGCGTCCGCCTGCTGGACCGGCTGGTCGCGGAGTACTACGAATCGCGGCGATGACCGAGGTCCTGTTCTATCATTTGCAGAACATGTCGCTTGAAAACGTGCTGCCGCCGCTGCTTGAAAAGACCTTCGAGCGCGGCTGGCGGGCCGTCGTGCACACGACATCGGAGGAACGCGCCGAGGCGCTCGACGCGCATCTGTGGACCTATCGCGACGACTCGTTCCTGCCTCATGCGA
>JBIQHO010000386.1:0-3144 GCA_044508545.1 Bradyrhizobiaceae bacterium
GATCCGGGCAAGGGCGAGACGCGCTCGATGCGCTCCAAGGAGGAGGCGCACGACTACCGTTATTTTCCCGATCCCGACCTGCTGCCGCTGGAATTCTCGCAAGGCTTCGTCGATGAACTGGCGGCCGCGCTGCCGGAACTGCCCGACCAGAAGAAGGCGCGCTTCATCCGCGACTTCGCACTGACGCCCTACGACGCCGCGGTGCTGGTGGCCGAGCGCGAGAGCGCCGATTTCTATGAAGCCGTGCTGGCGGCGCTGACTGAGCGGGCGCGCGACGGCAAGCTCGCCGCCAACTGGGTCATCAACGAACTGTTCGGCCGTCTCAACAAGGAAGGCAAGGACGTCGCCGCCTCGCCGGTGTCGTCGGCGCAGCTCGGGACAATCGTCGATCTGATCGGCGAGGGCGCCATCTCCGGCAAGATCGCCAAGGACCTGTTCGAGATCGTCTGGAACGAGGGCGGCGATCCGCGCGCCATCGTCGACGCGCGCGGCATGAAGCAGGTGACCGACCTCGGTGCGATCGAGAAGATCGTCGACGAGATCGTCGCCGCCAATCCCGACAAGGTGGCGCAGGCGAAAGCGAAGCCGGCGATGATCGGCTGGTTCGTCGGGCAGGTGATGAAGGCGTCCGGCGGCAAGGCCAACCCGCAGTCGGTCAACGATCTGCTCAAGACCCGCCTCGGCGTGTGAGCGCGCGACGCGTCGCGCGTCGCTCATTGCCGTCGTCGCGGCGATGAATCGGATAATCGGTGCCTGCGAATCAGTGCGGCGGACTGGCAAAAAATTTCGCGTTTGAGAAACCGCGATGCGCCGGAACGTCCACAGCACCAAAAATTTTTTGTTTGCCAAAATTCGCGACTCAGTATCTGCGCGACGCGCGTTGCTTGGCGGGCGTGAGTCGCGCGAACCGATGCGACGCTGAAAATTTTTTCAGCAGGAATCGCGAATCCATCTGCGGCACAAGCGTTTCCTGCGATCTTGACTTTTGCCGACGTCGATTCCGCGCGCACTTCTGACATCGCGCGCACGATCGTCGGCGCTGTTGAAGTTGCCGGCGCGCGGCGCGCGCTGCCACCGCTTCATCAACACTTCCTTAAGCAGGACGCTGTTTTTTCGCATCTGTTGGTGTATGCGGGATGAAGTGCATTTCGATTCCCGAATGCACGCAGCGATCAAGCCATCTCATTAGGAGGGCAACATGGCCAAGAAGGCGAAGAAGGCGAAAGCCAAGAAGACTGTGAAGAAGGTCAAGAAGGCGACCAAGACCGCCGCGAAGAAGACCGCGAAGAAGACCCGCAAGGTCGCCAAGAAGAAGACCGCCAAGAAGAAGTAAGTTCGCTTCCGGAAGAATTGCCGGCGCTCGTCGCCGGCGACGTCACACGAGCCGCCAGTTCGCCCGCGCTGATGATGCGGTCCGGTTGGAAGCTCCGGTGGACGAAAGAGGGTGTCGGCGAGACATCAGGTCAGCCGGTCAGGTCGCGCAACGGGATGCCTTGAGCTCCTTGAGCGATCCGGCGGAAGAATGGTTCGGCAACGGAGCATTCTTCGCACGGTGTGGGGACGCCGTCTCCACGTTCATGGGCGGCCCCGCCGCGATGAACTCGACGCTGACGTGTTCGCCGACGCCCTCGTTTTTTGCCCGCGCCCTGTCGCCGCTCCACCGGCACCCGCGCCGGCCCGTCTCCCCGTTCAAATCCGTCCCCCGAAATCGCGGCCGCCGCAATCGCGCGCCGACGACGTTGTCTTGAGAGCCTGACCGGAAACGCGTGTGTTGCACAGATGTGCAACACGAAGATCGTCCCCGCGCAGGCGGGGACCCAGGATCCCATATGGAATTAGTTTCCCTTGCGCCCGCTCCGGATGACTGGATCGTCCGCCGGAGCCTGTCATCGGGCCGGCGAAGCCGGACCCGTGGGCGGGACGATGACGTTTCATTTCCGGTCAGGTGCGAGCGGCTTTGGTCGCGAGCCTCGAAGGATCGCATCGTCCTTAAGAGCGCCTCGCCCCTCAGGGGGACGGCCTTCGATCCCTCAATCCCGCTCCGGGCCTGCCTCGAGCGATGGTTATCGCTTCGCCAAGCGTCACGGTAAACCGGCGTTTCACCAATGCAGGAAACCCGCGAACGGCGGGCATTTCCGCGATTCCGGCGGATCGCGCCGGAGCGCGGCGTTCAGATTCGATTCATCGCGATGCTTAAACTGCCCTTCAAATTTGATCGGTCATAGTCGCCTCAACGCGCCGGACAACGGCGGTGGGGAAAAGTCAGACGACACGATTGGACAGGACGCCGCGCTCGGAATGGGGCGGCGACAACAAGAAAAGGGCAAGGATCATGTTTCACGGAACGATCGATTTCGATGCGGCGATGCCGGTGGCGGAAACCGCGATTCCCGACACGCTGTTCGAGCGCGGGCTGTACTGGGCCAGCGGGCGGGGCGGTCTGGTCGACCTGGTCGCGGCGCACAAGTGGTTCAACCTGGCGGCGTTCAAGGGCCATAGCGATGCGGGGCAGTTGCGCCGCGAGGTCGCCGAGATGATGTCCGACGTCGAGATCGCGATGGCGCAGCGCGACGCCCGCGCCTGGATCGCGGCCCACTGACCGCGCACTGACCGCACACTGACCGCAACGCCCGGCAGGGCGGCGGACGCGGTTCCGCCGCCATAGTTTACCAGAGATGCTTGTTGGCGAAGGCGTGACAAGCAGGATGGCGGGGCACTGGCAAATGAAGATGAGGGCCAAGTCTGCGCTATAGCCCTCTCAAGTTATTGAGCAGGCTTGCTTCTCCGAATTAGGCGTTTGAAGGCAACTGCCTTTCCCGAACCGGATTTGAAATAGGTTTCAAGCTCTCTCGCATGGTCTTCCGTCCTCACAGCGACATAGGACTTCAGCATCACCGGTAGATATGTCTTCGTCGACAGGACCTGGCCGGCTTGATGCGAAGCAAATCGTCGTCTCAGATCGTTGGTCGAGCCGATATAAATATCGCCGTTGTTCAACTGAAGAAAATAAACATACCACATGGAGCGTCACTGGTCTCCCTGCGCTGCTTCGCAGCTTCGGGAGATCACCCTTCGCCTTCGGCTTCAGGTGGCCTACCACCCGGAGCCCAAGGCCAAGGCTGGCGGAGACAGAGGGATTCGAAC
>JBIQHO010000387.1:0-3142 GCA_044508545.1 Bradyrhizobiaceae bacterium
CTATGGCGATTTTTCGCCGCAAATGGCCGGCATCGCCGAGCGCTTCTTCACCGACCGCTGGATCGACGCGCCGGTGCGTCCCGGCAAGGCGCCGGGCGCGTTCTCGCATCCGACCACGCCGTCGGCGCACCCGTATGTTTTGATGAACTATCAGGGCAAGCCGCGCGACGTCATGACGCTCGCCCATGAACTCGGCCACGGCGTGCATCAGGTGCTGGCGGCGAAGAACGGCGCGCTGATGGCGCCGACGCCGCTGACGCTTGCGGAGACGGCGAGCGTGTTCGGCGAGATGCTGACCTTCAAGCGGCTGCTGGCGCAGACCAGGAACGCGAAGCAGCGGCAGGCGCTGCTCGCCGGCAAGGTCGAGGACATGATCAACACCGTGGTGCGGCAGATCGCGTTCTATACCTTCGAACGCGCTGTCCATACCGAGCGCAAGAACGGCGAACTGACGGCCGAGCGCATCGGCCAGCTCTGGCTCAGCGTGCAGGGTGAAAGCCTCGGTCCCGCGATCGAGATCAAGCCGGGCTACGAGACGTTCTGGATGTACATTCCCCACTTCATCCATTCGCCGTTCTACGTCTATGCCTATGCGTTCGGGGATTGCCTCGTGAACTCGCTCTACGCGGTCTACGAGCACGCCGCGGAAGGCTTCGCCGAACGCTATCTGGCGATGCTCGCCGCCGGTGGGACCAGGCATTATTCCGAATTGCTGAAGCCGTTCGGGCTCGACGCCAGGGACCCCAGTTTCTGGGACGGCGGATTGTCGGTCATTGCCGGAATGATCGATGAGCTGGAGTCGATGGGGGAATCCGGGGGTTCGCGCAAATAGCTGGGGGTCGCATCGCCTGGTGCTGCTAGCGCATGTGGCAAAATGGCGCAGTGCGCAGGGCCGTAAAACCGAACGACCGGCTTTGCCGATCCTTCCAGAAAGGCATGTATTTTCAATCGGTAGCTGTTGTCCTGCCGGGTCGGCCGGTCTGGCGCCGAATGGCCAATGCGGGTCAGGCGCCGTTACCCGGTCCGGGTTGGCGCAAGCGGCGGCGGTGCTTCTGGCCAAACCATTAGGCGAGCGGCGATTTTCAGTGCGAAATAGAGCGATTGCAGGCTCGTGCCGCTCGATTTGTGCATCTTGTACATATAAAAGAACGATGACTTTGCCGACGGGACCGCCACACCGTTGCTCTGTCTTCCCGATTGCGCTAATTCCTCAGGGGTAAGATCAACCCCAGGCTGGAGACGCGATGTGTCAGATCATAATGAAATTGTTTACTCGACGGCGGACGGAATGGATTATCCGGCGCATGAGGGAACCTATAAGGCCTTCATCAAGTTCGGAACGATCGGCACCGTGGCCGTGATCACCGTCGTCTCGCTGATGGCGATTTTCCTCACCTGATTGTCAACTCATCGTTCCGGCCGTCTCGGATTTTCGTTCGCTAGCAATGTGGCTGGTGCTTTAGTCATGCGTGGCCGTCGGCTGCGGGAGGCATCATGAAGATTGCAATAGCGAAGGAAATCGATCCGTCGGAACCGCGGGTGGCCGCGTCTCCCGACACGGTGAAGAAGTTCAAGGCGCTCGGCGCAGATGTCGCCATCGAGCCGGGCGCCGGAATCAAGTCGGGAGTGCCGGATTCTGATTTTACGGCTGCGGGAGCCGTAGTCGGCGCCGATGCGGTCGCGGATGCCGATATCGTCATCAAAGTGAGGCGGCCCGAGGCATCCGAACTGGCGCGTTACAAGCGTGGCGCGCTGGTGATCGCGATCATGGATCCCTACGGCAACGAAGCAGCCCTCAAGACGATCGCGGACGCCGGCGTGTCGGCCTTCGCGATGGAATTGATGCCACGCATTACGCGCGCCCAGGTGATGGATGTGCTGTCGAGCCAGGCGAATCTCGCCGGCTACCGCGCCGTCATCGAGGCGGCCGAGGCGTTCGGCCGCGCCTTTCCCATGATGATGACCGCCGCCGGCACCGTGCCGGCCGCGAAGGTGTTCGTCATGGGCGTCGGCGTTGCCGGCCTTCAGGCGATCGCGACCGCGCGCCGCCTTGGCGCCGTCGTCACCGCGACCGACGTCCGTCCCGCGACCAAGGAGCAGGTGGAAAGTCTCGGCGCCAAATTCCTCGCGGTCGAGGACGAAGAGTTCAAGAATGCGCAGACCGCCGGCGGCTACGCCAAGGAAATGTCGAAAGAGTATCAGGCCAAGCAGGCTGAACTGACCGCGGAACACGTCAAGAAGCAGGACATCATCATCACGACCGCGCTGATTCCCGGGCGCCCGGCGCCGAGGCTCGTGACCGCGGAGATGGTGCGGTCCATGAAGCCGGGCTCCGTGCTGGTCGATCTCGCGGTCGAGCGCGGCGGCAACGTCGAGGGGGTCCAGGCCGGCCAGGTCGTCGATCTCAACGGCGTGAAGATCATCGGCTTCACCAACGTCGCGGGCCGCGTGGCCGCCTCGGCGTCGAGCCTTTATGCGCGCAACCTGTTTTCGTTCATCGAGACGCTGATCGACAAGACGACCAAGGCGCTCGCCGTGAACTGGGACGACGAACTGGTCAAGGCGACCGCATTGACCAGGAACGGCGCTGTCATTCATCCGAACTTCCAGCCGAAAAGCGCGTGAATGTCATTGTCCGTCGACGCGCGCCGCTTTCCCACCTCTCTCCGCCGGAGAGAGGTCGCGCCGTCTGGCGCGGGTAAGCCGCGTCCATATCCGACATTTCCCCACTCCTCACCCGGCTCACTGCGTTCGCCGGCCTCTCCGCGGGGAGAGGTGAAAAAAGCAACGAGGTTCTGATGGAACATATCGTTGAGGCCGTTGATCCTTTCGTGTTCCGGCTGTCGATTTTCGTCCTGGCCGTGTTCGTCGGCTACTTCGTCGTGTGGTCGGTGACGCCGGCGCTGCATACGCCGCTGATGTCGGTTACCAACGCTATCTCCTCGGTGATCGTCGTTGGCGCGCTTTTGGCGGTGGGCATCTCGGCTTCGGGCTTCGCCACCGGCCTTGGCTTCGTCGCGCTGGTGCTGGCTTCGGTCAACATCTTTGGCGGCTTCCTCGTCACCCAACGCATGCTCGCCATGTACAAGAAGAAAGACAAGTGAGGCGTAACCCATGAGCGAGAATCTCGCCTCCTTCCTTT
>JBIQHO010000388.1:0-3135 GCA_044508545.1 Bradyrhizobiaceae bacterium
TCGGGACGAGTGGATCGCTCGTGCTTCTCGCCAATCTTTCCGGGACCGCGGTGCCCGCTCCCGAACCGGAACCATCCGGCGAGGTGATCTGGGGCGATCGCGACCGGGATATGATGAAACCGTGGTCGGTCATCTGGACGGCGGGAGGCGAGTGATGCCGCCTGCCATCCCGCGCGCAACCTACCGTCTGCAATTGACCGCCGAATTCGGTTTCGATGAAGCGGCGGCGATCGTGCCCTATCTCAACAGACTTGGCGTCAGCCATGTCTATACATCGCCATTTCTCAAGTCGCGACGTGGCAGCACCCACGGCTACGATGTCGTCGATCACAATGTCATCAATCCCGAACTCGGCGGCGAACAAGGGTTCGAACGACTCAATGCAGCGCTGAAGCGCGAGAATCTCGGATTGATCCTCGATTTCGTTCCCAACCACATGGGCGTGCATTTCGCCGACAATCCCTGGTGGCTCGACGTCCTCGAATGGGGCCGTTCGTCTCCCTTTGCATCCTCGTTCGACATCGACTGGAATCTGTTGCCTTTCCGCGCGCGCGGCGGGCTGTTGCTGCCGATCCTCGGCACGTCCTATGGAGAGGCGCTGGAACGGGGCGATATTCAGCTTCGCTTCGATGCCGCGACAGGCAGTTTCTCGGCGTGGTACTTCGAACACCGGCTGCCGATCGCGCCCGAGCGCTACAGCGAGATCCTGAGCGTGATCGTGGGCGAGGCCGGCGCGACCGATACGGCGATCGGACAGCAATTGATGACGATCGCCGCACGATACAAGGGCTTGCGGCGTCCGAACCGCTCTCAGGCACCGCACCTCAAGAGCGAACTGTCGCATCTCTCGGGGGCACGAACGATCATCGATCGGGGCCTTGAGGCCTATCGCGCGGGACCGGGCCGGCCGTCGCAGACATTGGCCCTGCATCATCTGCTCGAACGCCAGCACTACAAACTTGCCCACTGGCGGCTCGCCGCCAGCGATATCAACTATCGCCGGTTCTTCGACGTCAACGATCTCGCCGGGCTTCGCGTCGAGGACGTTGCGACCTTCGAAAGGACACATCGGCTCATCAGGCGATTGATCTCCGAGGATAAAATCCAGGGCCTCCGGCTCGACCACATCGACGGCCTCCGCGATCCCGCGCAATACTGCCAGCGCCTGCAACGCCTCATCCGCACCGCGCTCGCGAATGAGCGGGCGCCCTTTTATCTGGTGGTCGAAAAAATACTCGGAGAAGGCGAGGACCTGCCGCGCTTCGCGGGCGTTCGTGGCACCACGGGATATGAATGGCTGAACACGATCACCCATGTTCTTGTGGACGCGAACGGACTTGACAGTCTCGACGGCACGCTTCACCGCGCCACCGGCATCAGGCCCGATTTCCCTCCGGTTCTTCTGGCATCGAAACGGCGCGTCCTGGAAACCCTGCTCGCCAGCGAATTCACCGTGTTGACGAGATTGCTGATCCGCATTGCCAACGGCCATTACGCAACCCGTGATTTCTCCGCCGACAGCCTGCGTCAGGCCCTCGAACTCTATGTTCTGCACTTTCCGGTCTATCGAACCTATATCGATTCCGATGGACCGTCGGCAACCGATCGCGCCTTGATCGACGAAACCATCACACGCGCGCGTGCACATTGGTTAAGCGCGGAGCAAAGCATCTTCGACTTTCTGCATGACGTCCTCACCATGGATCTGGCCCGGATAAAGGGCGCGGCGACCGGCAGGCCGCGCATCCGCCGCTTCGCGCTCAAGGTTCAGCAGTTCACAGGGCCGCTGATGGCCAAATCCCTGGAAGATACCGCGTTCTATCGCTATCCGCGCCTGCTCGCCCTCAACGAAGTGGGAGGAAATCCGGTCGGCAACGGGATCTCCATCAAATCGTTTCATGCGGCGTTGTCGAAGCGGCAGAAGACATTTCCGCACGGCCTCACCGCCACCGCAACCCATGACACGAAACGCGGCGAGGATGCACGGGCGCGCCTGGCCGCGCTTCCCGAACTCGCCGGCGAATGGCGAACCTGCGTCCGGCAATGGAGGAATATCAACAGGCCATATCTTCAAAGCTGCCACGGCGGCCGCAGCCCCTCGCCTGCCTTCGAATATCTGCTGTATCAAAGCCTCGTGGGTTCCTGGCCGATCGCGTTCGATTCGTCCTTCCCGGAGCGTTTCAAAGCCTATGCCATCAAGGCGGCGCGCGAAGGCAAGCTCGAAACAAGCTGGCTCAACCCGAACACGGCCTACGATGACGGTTTGACGACATTTCTCGACCATATCCTCGACGAGACGAATCGAGAGTTTCTGGATTCGATCACGACGTTCGTCACCCGGCTGTCGCTGCTCGGTGCGCTCAATTCGCTCAGTCAGACCACCCTGAAAGCAACCATGCCGGGCGTGCCCGATTTCTACCAAGGCACCGAGTTCTGGGATTTATCGCTCGTCGATCCCGACAATCGCCGCCCGGTCGATTTCGCCGCGCGTCGCGCGGGCCTTGATGCGGCCGAGCCAACCGATTGGACCCATCTGGTCGAAAACTGGACGAATGGCCACCTCAAGCTGGCCTGGACCAAGGCGCTGCTCGATACGCGCCGCGCGTTTGCCGAGGTTTTCAGCAAAGGCACATATCAGCCGCTCGTCGTCGAAGGCCCGGAGCGCGACCATGTCATCGCCTATGCACGGGAATACGAGAAACGCGCCGTGATCGTTGCGGTCGGCCGCCGTTTTGCAGATATCACTGAGCGCGGACAGCATTGGCCACGCAGAGCGTTCGACGCAACCATCGATACATCCGCATATGCCGTCGAGACGTTTTCAGGCGCTACGCGCGGCAGCAAACTGCTGGCAGCAGCGTTGTTCGAGCGGTTTCCCGCCGCCGTCTTGGCAGCGCACAAACTCGGCTCGGGAAAATAACAACGCGAGTTGGTCGAGTCCGGATTGAATCGAACGCTACCCAATCAGGGACTATTGATATTGTCTTCCGGCGTTGGAAATCGCCATTCGTACCGCAGTCCTATGGAACGTTGGCTTCCTAACCGTCGCCTGGCCGCGCCCATGCTCCGAAGGGCGACGTGTATACCGCCTCAGCTCATGCGGCAGGCGTGCCGCTCAGATCGCGATTGCAGTCA
>JBIQHO010000389.1:0-3118 GCA_044508545.1 Bradyrhizobiaceae bacterium
AGCGCGGCTTCCTGTTTGGAACTGTCCAGCCTGAACAGGATCTCCCCTTTTTTATCGGGGGCGCTGATATCGGCATGATCCTCCGCTACGCGCCCGATGGTTTCGGGAACGATCGGAATGGTTCGGAAGTACAAGGTCGCACTGGTCGTGGATGGATGGAAATAGAAGATGACAGTGATCAGGGCGACTGTCAGTACCACGCAGGCGGTGATGCCCCATCTCAATTCATACCAGACCGAAAAGAGTGTGATCTCCCGGCCAAGGCGTTTGCCTTGCGCGTAGCGGCGATAGAGATAATCGGGAAGCACCGTCAGCATCGAGCAGAGAAGCAGCTCAAGCATGACCTTGCTCCCTCGCTTCGCCGTCCGCCGTCTTGTCGGATACAGGCGTAGCCGCGCCGGTCATTTCAGGCGGCTCCGTTGGATCGGTGTCGGGAGGAATGCCGGCGATTTTCTGAACGGAGGCCGCGATGCTGCGCAGTGGGGCGATGAAATCAGGCAGGTCGATCAGAGCCAGAAGCAATCCGGCTATCCAGAACAAATGATTATGCGTAAAGAGCGCGAGCAGGCAGAGCACAGCCACGATCTCGAACTGCAGCTTCTTCGATTTATGGGCCATCCGCTCCGGTAGGGAATGGAGCTGCAGATAGATGTTGCCGACGAACAGAACGGCCATGAGCAGAACGATGCCCATGACGACCATGAGTATGTCTATGTCACCGGGCGCGGTGATGAAGGGGGGCAAATGATGCGGCGTGAGCGGATGCAGCGACTCGTTCAAGACAGTCCCCAATATTGCTCACCAACAACTTACAATCAGTACAACCCGCGGAACTCCATCCTTGCATAAGGCGGGAACTTGGCAAGTCCTTTCAAGCTGAAGTTTTTAGTTGTGCGATCCATGCAGCTGCTGCGCCAGCCTCTCCATCGCGCCGGCAACATCGCGCCACTGCGTCAGCCATTGCCGCGGAAAGCGAAACGTCAGAGCGGCGCCGCCGATGCGGCGCTCGCTCAGGCACATGCCCGGCGTCGCCGCGTCGCGGGTGCAGCGCGCCACCAGCGCGGGATCAGGAAAAGTGTGGTGCGGTTTTCCGTCCGCATCCCGCTCTAAAATATCGTGATCAAGCGCGGGTGCTTCTGCGACGAACAGGTCCTCGCCGGCATACGGCGTGCGGTCGCGGAATGCGCGGACCGACAGGCCGTCCTGAGACTCGGTTCGGGTCTCGTCGAGATAGCGCGGATAGATCGTGCGAAGGCGGGCGTCCGGCGCCAGCGAATCGTGATGCGCCGCGATCGACAGGAACATGCGGTCGATCGGCGGCGGCGTCTCGTCGATGGTCTCGGCGGTGACGCGCCTGGGCGCGTCCGGCGCCGCCAGCGACGGATAGAGGAAATTCAGGTCGATGCTTTCCTGCGGTCCCGAATGTCGCTGGACTTTTCTCCGGAAGGCGTGAGGCGGAATATTGAACAACGTCTCGCCGATGCTGACCGGGATGCGCTCACTGTTGTCGAAGGCTTTGGGCGCCCAGGTCGGCCACAACAGCCAGGCGACCAGGGTCATCGCGGTCACCGCAATCAGCGCGGAGGCGAGAAGCGGGACGAGATGGCCACGCCGCAGTTTATCGAATTCGCGCGATCGGCGCGGAACGGACGATAGCAGGGTCATGCGGCAGGCAGGGACTTTATCCGGGACAACGAATCGGCGTCGACTATGACACGCATTGTGGTGTTTTGATGCGGCAGGTCCGCTGTTACGGCGGCCCGCGCAAGATCGCGGCGGCCGTGTTAACCTTCCTTTAAGGATAAGGTGGCGGGGCGAGCGGTATTTTGCGAAGCAGAGGGCATCGTTGTCGGCTAGCGGATGTCCTTTCGATGTCGCCGGATACGTTGAATTCCTTCTTCTCCCTGTGCATCGGATTTGCGATAGCGGGCGCGCTGGCCAGCGGCTATCAGGTGTTCGTCAAACGTCCGGCCGGTTTCGGATTGCTGCAGCAGGGCGTCGTGGCGAAGGCGTTCGCGGCGGTCCCGTTCCTGGTCTTCGCCGCGCCCTTCATCATCATGCGCAACACGCTTCGCGGACGACGCATCGAACGCCGCCGCTTCGAATTCGTGACGATGGCAACCGTGATCGCCGGGTTCTGGAGCCTGATGTCGGGCACCTGCGTGGTCATGACGCTGCAGGCGGTTGGGTTGCTCGCCTGAATTGCGCCGGGCATGATGCGCCTCGCAGGAGGCCGCGATGGCGATTTACGAACTCGACGGGCAGGCGCCCGATCTTCCGGACAGCGGACGCTATTTCATCGCTGACACCGCCGCGGTGATCGGCAGGGTCCGCCTGCGGGAGAACGCGAGCGTCTGGTTCGGGGCGGTGCTGCGTGGCGACAACGAGTGGATCGAAGTCGGCGCGGGGTCCAACGTCCAGGACGGCAGCACCTGCCATACCGACGAAGGCTTTCCGCTGACGATCGGAGCCAATTGCACGATCGGCCATCACGTTATCCTGCACGGCTGCACCATTGAAGACGGTGCCCTGATCGGCATGGGCTCGATTGTCATGAACGGCGCGCGGGTCGGGCGGGGCTGCATCGTGGGCGCCGGCGCGCTCATCACCGAAGGCAAGCAATTCCCGGAATATTCCCTGATTGTCGGCGCGCCCGCGCGCGTAATTCGCACGCTGGAACATGCGGAGGCCGAGGCAGCGGGCGCGAAATTCTACGCCGCGAACGGATTGCGTTTCAAAAACGGCCTGAAGCGGATCGGTTGAGATTCCGGCGAAACCTTGTGCGGCTCGCGAAGAATTGAGCCGAAATCTGGGCGAATAAAGTCGCTGGCAGAAACCATCGGGCGCGTCCCGTGTCTCTGTATTGGGTTGACATGTAAATTGGAGAAATTTGATGATTTCACGCAAAACCCTGATTGCGCTGCTGGCGGTTCTCGCGTTGGGACTTGTCTCGCCGACCGCCGCCTCGGCGAGATTTCATGGCGGTGGATTTCATGGTGGATTTCATGGCGGCTTCCATGGCGGCGGTTTCCACCGCGGTTGGGGCGGTCATCGCTGGGGTGGTCCTCGCTGGGGCGGTCATCGCTGGGGCTGGAGTCGTGGCTGGGGCCCTGGCTGG
>JBIQHO010000390.1:0-3116 GCA_044508545.1 Bradyrhizobiaceae bacterium
GATCCGCTACTACAACATCATCTACGACCTCGTGGATGACGTGAAGAAGGCGATGAGCGGCCTGCTCGCGCCGACGCTGCGCGAAACCATGCTGGGCAACGCCGAGATCCTGGAGGTCTTCAACATCTCCAAGGTCGGCAAGGTGGCGGGCTGCCGGGTCACCGACGGCACCGTGGAGCGCGGCGCCCATGTCCGCCTGATCCGCGACAATGTCGTAGTGCACGAAGGCAAGCTCTCGACCTTGAAGCGATTCAAGGACGAAGTGAAGGAAGTCCAGTCCGGCCAGGAATGCGGCATGGCGTTCGAGAACTACCACGACATGCGCGTCGGCGACGTCATCGAGTGCTATCGCGTGGAGACCATCCAGCGTTCGCTGTGAGTTCGAATCTCACGGGAGCGTCGGACGAACTGAAGTGAGACGTCATGCCCGGCTTTATGCCGGGCATCCACGTCTTGAGAAATTCTTCAACAAGAAAGACGTGAATGGCCGGGACGAGCCCGGCCATGACGATGTGTTTCCAAGGACGACTATGCCGCGCCACCACAGGAAAGAGTCCGCTTCCGGCGCCTCGCAGCGCCAGTTGCGCGTCGCGGAAACCGTGCGCCACGCGATCGCCGACATTCTCACCCAGGGCCTCGTTCATGATCCCGTGCTTGAAGGGCATCTCGTCACCGTGCCCGAGGTCCGCATGGCCGCCGACCTCAAGCTCGCGACGATCTACGTGATGCCGCTCGGCGGGCGCGACACGGCTGACGTGATCGAGGCGCTCGACCGCAACAGGAAATTCCTGCGCGGCGAAATCGCGCGTCGCGTTAACCTGAAATTCGCACCTGACATCCGCTTCCGCGCCGACGAACGATTCGACGAAGCGGAACGTATCGAGAAATTATTGCGAACACCTGCGGTGCAGAGAGACCTTGCACCGGATTCGGACGAAAGCTGACGACCATGACCGCACCTGATGCCGCCCTCGATTCGAAAATCGGCGAATCGGACGGCGCCGAGAAAAATAAATCTGCAGCCGAAGACGCCCTTTTCGACGCGCCCCGGAAAAGACAGAACAACCAGCCGCGCCGCGACCGCCGCGACGTTCACGGCTGGGTCGTCCTCGACAAGCCCGTCGGCATGACCTCGACCCATGCGGTGGCGGTCGTGAAGCGGCTGTTCAACGCCAAGCGCGCCGGCCATGCCGGCACGCTCGACCCGCTGGCCTCAGGCGGCCTGCCGATCGCGCTCGGCGAAGCCACCAAGACCGTGCCTTTCGTCATGGACGGCCGCAAACGCTACCGCTTCACGGTGCAATGGGGCGAGGAGCGCGATACCGACGACACCGAAGGCCGGGTCACGCAGACCAGCGAAAGCCGGCCCGACGCGGACGCGGTGCGGGCGCTGCTGCCGCGTTTCACCGGCGTGATCGAGCAGATCCCGCCGCAATATTCCGCGATCAAGATCCAGGGCGAACGGGCCTACGACCTCGCCCGCGACGGCGAGACCGTCGCCCTGCAGCCGCGACAGGTCGAGATCCACCAATTCAACCTTGCGGAACATACCGGCGACGGCTGTTCCGTGTTCGAGGCGGAATGCGGAAAAGGAACCTATGTGCGGGCGCTGGCCCGCGATATCGGGCGGATTCTCGGCTGTTACGGCCATATCTGCGCGCTGCGGCGCACGGTCGTCGGCCCGTTCGGCGAGGCCGACATGATTCCGCTGGCAGAACTGGAGCGTTTGTGCGATAGAGCCGCATCCGGCGAGGGAAACCTCGCCGATGCGCTATTGCCCGTTGAGACCGCGCTGGACGACATCCCGGCACTGGCCGTCACTCGGGCCGATGCGGCAAGGCTCCATCGGGGCCAGGCCGTCTTGCTGCGCGGACGGGATGCGCCCCAGAGTAGCGGCACAGTCTATGTCACGGTGGCAGGCCGTCTGCTGGCCCTTGCCGAACTGGGGCACGGCGAACTCATCCCCAAGCGCGTCTTTAACCTGACCGGGCTGACCGCCAGTCCCAGTCGCAACGAAAGAGGCTGACGATGTCGGTGACCGCAGAACGCAAAGCGGAAATCATCAAGTCCAGCGCCCGGAAGTCGGGCGATACCGGTTCGCCGGAGGTTCAGGTCGCGATCCTGTCGGAACGCATCACCAACCTGACCAACCATTTCAAGAGCCACACCAAGGACAACCACTCCCGCCGTGGCCTCCTGAAACTCGTTTCCACGCGTCGTTCCCTGCTTGACTACATCAAGAAGAAGGACGAGGCGCGCTACAAGGCGCTGCTCGAGAAGCACAACATCCGCCGTTGAGCGACGCCGCGCGCATCCCCGCGCGCTGTGAATCGTGGACGCGAATGTCCACGCAATTCGTGATCTGCGACAAACGAAAGCCGTTTTTGAAACAGATCGCGCCCAAGGAAGAGCGTGTCCAGCAGCAATCCGGCGGCTGGGCGATGACGGGTCAAATGCCCGTACCATCGGAAGGATGGACGCCATTCAAAACCTGAAAACCATGGCAGGATCGCCGGATGCCGACGTCGCGACCATCGTTGCGGCCAGCGTCCCGCCGTCTTGCGCATGGTTTTTGCGTTCAGCGTCCAAACTTTCGTGAACCGATGAAAGACCAAACAATGTTCAACAAGCATTCAGTCGAGATCGACTGGGGCGGGCGTCCGCTCAAACTCGAAACCGGCAAGATCGCCCGCCAGGCCGACGGCGCCGTGGTGGCCACCTACGGCGAGACCGTCGTGCTCGCCACCGTCGTCGCCGCCAAGGCGCCGCGCGAAGGCGTCGATTTCCTGCCGCTCACCGTCGATTATCAGGAAAAGACCTACGCCGCCGGTCGCATTCCCGGCGGCTATTTCAAGCGCGAAGGCCGGCCGACCGAAAAGGAAACGCTGGTATCCCGCCTGATCGACCGCCCGATCCGTCCGCTGTTCGCCGATGGCTGGCGCAACGAAACTCAAGTCATCGTCACCGTGCTCTCGCACGACATGGAGAACGATCCGGACGTGCTGGCGATGGTCGCCGCCTCCGCCGCGCTGACGCTGTCCGGCGCCCCCTTCAAGGGCCCGATCGGCGCGGCGCGCGTCGGCTTCATCAATGACGAATACGTGCTCAATCCGGTG
>JBIQHO010000012.1:0-25292 GCA_044508545.1 Bradyrhizobiaceae bacterium
GCCAGACCCGTCCACAAAAACCAATGACAAAGACCCCAAGCCACAAAAAAGGCCTGTTGGAGCGGACGCGAGGCGACATCCTCTTCGGGTGAAACTCCGGGAGGTGCTTCGCTCGAAACCCTTTTGGAGCAGCCGTCGTCTGCGTCGGCGGTTTTTCTCCCCGCCGGTTTCCCCTTCATCGCGAAACCTCTATGGTGAGGGCGGCTGTCGCCCCAAAGGCGAAGTGAGTATCCCTTCAATATCGATCCTTGGCACCCGATGCCGCCTTTGGAGGCCGGCTTGACGCATTATCTTTCGACTCGGGGCGAGACCCCCAAACTCGGGTTCTGCGATGTGATGCTATCCGGGCTCGCTCGCGACGGCGGTCTCTATGTGCCCGAGGTCTGGCCGCAATTGTCGCCCGATGCCATCGCGGACCTCTCCGGCCGGCCGTACTGGGAGGTGGCCGTCGAGGTCATCAGGCCTTTCGTGGCCGGCGATATCTCCGATGCGGAGCTCGGCCGCATGGCGAACGAAGCCTATGCGACGTTCCGCCACCCGGCGGTAGTGCCGCTCGACCAGATCGGGCCCAATCAGTTTGTGCTGGAGCTGTTTCACGGCCCGACGCTCGCGTTCAAGGACGTGGCGATGCAGTTGCTATCGCGGCTGATGGATCACGTGCTGGCGCAACGCGGTCAGCGAACCACCATCGTGGTGGCGACCTCCGGCGATACCGGCGGTGCTGCGGTCGACGCGTTCGCGGGCCGCGATAATGTCGATCTGATCGCGCTGTTTCCGGATGGCCGCATTTCCGAAGTGCAGCGGCGCATGATGACCACGACAGACGCGCCAAACGTCCACGCGCTCGCGGTCAAGGGCACCTTCGACGACTGCCAGGCGATCGTGAAGGGGCTGTTCAACAACCACCGCTTCCGCGACGAGGTCTCGCTCTCCGGTGTCAATTCGATCAACTGGGCGCGGATCGTCGCGCAGGTGGTGTATTATTTCACCTCGGCGGTCGCGCTCGGCGCGCCGGCGCGCACCGTCGATTTTACCGTTCCGACTGGCAACTTCGGCGATATCTTCGCTGGCTATGTCGCGAAGAAGATGGGTTTGCCGGTGCGCTGCCTGCGCATCGCCGCCAATGTCAACGATATCCTGGCGCGCACCCTGAAGACCGGCATCTACGAGGTGCGCGAGGTTCACTCGACCACGTCGCCGTCGATGGATATCCAGGTGTCGTCGAACTTCGAGCGGCTGCTGTTCGAGGCGACCGGTCGCGACGCCGCGCAGGTGCGTGCGCTGATGTCGTCGTTGCAGCAGTCCGGCCGCTTCGTGCTGCCGGATTCCGTTCTGTCTGAAATCCGCTGCGATTTTGACGCCGGCCGTGCCGACGAGAGCGAGACGGCGGCCGCGATCCGCACGGCGTGGCGCGAGGTCGGCGATCTCGTTGATCCCCATACCGCGGTGGCGCTCGCGGTGGCCGACCGCGACACCTTCGGCTCCAGGATCCCAAATATCGTGCTGGCGACCGCCCATGCCGCGAAGTTTCCCGATGCGGTCGAGGCCGCCTGCGGCGTGCGGCCACAATTGCCGGCCTGCCTCGACGGCTTGATGACGCGTCCCGAGCGGATCACGGTCGTGAACAACGATCAGGCAGACATCGAACGGTTCGTGCTGTCGGTCAGCCGCGCCGCCAAGCAGGGAGTTGCGGGATGAGTGTCGAGGTGACCAAGCTGCCATCCGGCCTCACGGTCGTCACCGACACCATGCCGCATCTGGAAACAGCGGCGCTCGGGGTCTGGACCGGGGTGGGCGGTCGCGACGAGAAGCCAAGCGAACATGGCATTTCGCACCTGCTCGAACACATGGCCTTCAAAGGGACCGCCACGCGGACGGCGCGAGAGATCGCCGAGGAAATCGAGGCGGTCGGGGGCGATCTCAACGCCGCCACCAGCGTCGAGACCACAGCCTACTATGCGCGGGTGATGAAGGCGGACGTTCCGCTCGCGCTCGACGTGCTCAGCGACATCCTGTCCAATCCGAGCTTCGCCGCAGAGGAACTCGAGCGCGAAAAGAGCGTCATCGAACAGGAAATCGGCGCGGCGCAGGACACCCCCGACGACGTGGTGTTCGAGCATCTCAACGAACTCTGCTATCCCGACCAGCCGATGGGACGTTCGCTGCTCGGCACGCCGCAGACGCTGGAGCGATTCGACAGCGAGATGCTGCACGGCTATCTCACGACGCATTATCGCGGACCGGACATGGTGGTGGCCGCTGCCGGGGCGGTCGAGCATGAGGCGGTCGTCGCCGAGGTCGAGCGGCGCTTCACGGGTTTCGATGCCGCGCCGGCGCCGAAGCCGCAAGCGGCGACATTCGGCAAAGGCGGCTCCAGGGTGGTGCATCGCGACCTCGAACAGGCGCATCTGACGCTGGCGCTGGAGGGATTGCCGCAGACCGACCGCTCGCTGTTCCCGCTGCAGGTATTCGCCAACATTCTCGGCGGCGGCATGTCCTCGCGGCTGTTTCAGGAAGTTCGCGAGAAGCGCGGGTTGTGCTACTCGATCTACGCTTTTCATGCACCCTACGCCGACACCGGATTCTTCGGGCTTTACACCGGCACCGATCCGAGCGATGCGCCGGAAATGATGGAAGTCGTCGTCGACGTCATCAGCGAGGCGGTCGAGACGCTGACCGAGGCGGAAATCGCGCGTGCGAAAGCGCAGATGAAAGCCGGATTGCTGATGGCGCTGGAGAGTTGCAGCGCCCGTGCCGAACAACTGGCGCGTCACATGCTGGTTTATGGGCGGCCGCAGAGCGCGACGGAATTGATAGCCAGGATCGATGCCGTCAACATCGAATCCACCCGTGACGCGGCGCGCAGTCTGCTGACGCGCAGCCGTCCCGCGGTCGTCGCGCTCGGCAGCGGCAGGGGGCTGGACAGGGCGGTGACGTTTGCGGAAGGATTGGCGCAGTCGAAGGCGAGAGCGCTGCTTCACTAGAAACCCAGTAGTGGGTCCTTTGATTCTAATATTTGCAAGAACTCCCTGCCGCAACGGGATGCAAATGTTAGAATCGGACCACTAGAGTCTGAAGCGTCAATAGTGGTTTCAAAGCCGAGCATGTCCTCGGGTTCGGCCTGAGGACGGATTTGCCGGTCGCGTGAAGACGCTTCAAATCAAAATCCTGGAGCCCGATTCCGATACCATCAAGAAACGGCTCTGGCCTTATCTTTGATCGGGCATGATCTTATGTTCAAAAACGGTTCCCATTTTCGGGATCATGCGCGAGGTCAGGGCTGACGAGTTCTGCATCGGGGAACGCCATGGCTCTGTTTCGTTTGCCATCCAGCGCGCCGTCGCTCATGCCGCGGGGACGCGGCCTGTTGCTGCGTGCGCCCGAGGCGGCCGATTTTCAGCAATGGGTGCAGCTTCGCGAATACAGCCGGGCCTATCTGACGCCGTGGGAACCGATCTGGCCATCGGATGACCTGACCCGCGCCGGTTTCCGGCGACGACTCCGCCGCTACGCGGAGGATATCGCCGGCGACAGATCCTATCCGTTCATCGTGCTCCGCGAATCCGATGGCGTCATGCTGGGCGGAGTCACGCTTGCCAATGTCCGGCGGGGCATCGTGCAGGCCGGCACCATCGGATACTGGATCGGCGAACCCTATGCGGGGCGAGGCTATATGACCGCGGCGCTCCGGGTATTGCTGCCGACGCTGTTTGGCGAACTGAACCTGCATCGCATCGAGGCTGCCTGCATTCCCAGCAATGCGCCGTCGATCCGGGTGCTGGAAAAGTGCGGCTTCACGCGCGAGGGGCTTGCGCGGCGCTATCTCTGCATCAACGGGATCTGGCAGGATCACCTGCTGTTCGGGATGCTGCACGATGATTTTCACGACTGAGCGGTTCGCCTGCGTCGTGTGAGCGCAGGTCCGAGCCCGCCGCATTTCATATCTGCGTGAACAGAGCTGCCAGAACCACGCAAACGCATCTCGCTTGATAGGAACCGGTCATAGGGGGCCGTTTTGCGCCTTGGGATTTCCGTCATTGCCTTGCTATAAAGCCGCCGCGGGGAAACAATGATCGGACGGCGCGAATGGCTCCTGTTGCGGATTCGACCGAAGCGCGTGGACCGGGTGAAGCCGGGCAACCACGGCGCTTTCCGTTTCGTCTGGCGGCCGCGGCAACAGCATGCTGCATTGTCGCGGTCGCGCCGGCGCAATCGCAATCGCTTGGCGATCGCTTCAAGAGCCTGTTCGGCATCCATTCGCAGCCGGAGCGGGCGCCTGCAGCGGGTACGACGGCTTCCGCGCCAGACGACCTCATTTGCCCGCCCGTGACCATCCGTTCCGGTGCATCGACATATGCGGTCGGCCTGCCAGGCAAGGCAGCAAGCGGCCCCGATCTCCGCTACCAGGCGACAATCGGCGAGACCGCGCGGGAATGCGATTACAACACCGACACCCATCAGATCGCGATCAAGGTGGGTATTCAGGGGCGCGTCATCGTGGGGCCGGCCGGCGCGCCGCCAACGGTGGAGGTGCCGTTGCGCGTCGCGGTCGTCGAGGATGGCGTCTCCTCGAAAACCATCGCCACCAAGGCCTATACGGTCACGGTGAACCTGTCGGGCGACGAAGGCGGGACATACACTTTCGTGTCGAGCGACATCGTCTATCCGGCGCCGCAAGGCTCTGCCGCCGATCGATATGTGTTCTACATCGGGTTCGACCCGCAGGCGCTGAAGCCTGAGCCGCGCTCACGCGGCAAGCGAAGATAATCAAGCGCGCGGGTGCAGTTGAAAAAGCTTTCAACGCACGTCATGCCGGTCGAGGCGTTCCCTCCCACGCGCAAAAAAGCCGCCGCAAAATGATTGCGCCGGCTTGTCGTGGGATCTGAATAAACTCAGTTCAGCTTGGCGCGAACCTCGCTGACGCCCTTGGCGAGCAGGTCGTCGGCGACTTGTCCCTTCACGGACTTCGACAGGATGGCGGAGGCGGCGGTAACCGCTGCGTCCGCAGCGGCGGAACGAACGTCGGCGACGGCCTGGGCTTCCGCCAACGCGATCTTGCTTTCCGCGGCCTTGGTGCGGCGCGCGACAAAATCTTCCATCTTGCCCTTTGCTTCTGCCGCGATGCGCTCGGCCTCGGCTTTCGCCGAAGCGATGATGTCCTGCGCCTCGCGCTCGGCGCTGGCGTGGCGGGCCCTGTAGTCTGCGAGCAGCTTGGCGGCTTCATCCTTCAGACGCCGCGCATCGTCCAGTTCGGCCTTGATACGAGCGCTGCGACGATCGAGCGCGGACAGCACCGTGCGGTGCACGCCGACATAGGCGAAGACGCCCATCAGGATCAGGAAGGCTATGGCAACCCAGGTTTCCGGCTCGGCAAACATGGTCGTCATCCCTTCATCGAGGCTTCGACGGCGCCGTCGACAAGGTTCTTGTCAGGCGTTGCGCCGGTCAGCTGCTGCACGATAGCCGTTGCCGCATCGCTCGCGATGCCGCGGACGTTGCTCATCGCCGCCGACCGCGTCGAGGCGATGGCCTTCTCAGCGTCGGCGAGTTTAACGGACAGCCGTGCTTCGAGAGCCTTGCGCTCGGCGTCGGCCGCTGCGTTCAGCTTTTCGCGGGTCTCGTTGCCGATCGCCTGCGCGCGGGTCCGCGCGGCTGCGAGGTCGGCTTCGTAGGCCTTCAACGCAGCGTCGGACTGGTCTCTCAGCTTTTGCGCTTCCGCGAGATCGCCCTCGATCGTGTTCTGCCGGTCATCGATGGTCTTGCGGACGCGGGGCAAGGCCAGCCGCGACGAGATCAGATAGAGCGCAACGAACGCGATCGTCAGCGACACCAGTTGGGACGCGAATGTGTCCTTCTGAAACGGCGGGAACGGAGCCTTGTGCCCACCGTTAGCCTCGGTATGGGCCGTCGCGCCCTGTGCGTTGCCATGACTCTCAGCCACGGGCTTCTCCTCTGCGGTCGATCGGGATCCGGCTTTTTGCGGGTCCCGTCAGCCAGTCAGTGATCTTAAAGAGCGAACAGCAGCAGCAGCGCGATCAGCAGCGAGAAGATGCCGAGCGCTTCGGTCACGGCGAAGCCGAAAATCAGGTTACCGAACTGGCCCTGGGCGGCCGAGGGATTGCGCACCGC
This sequence comes from Bradyrhizobiaceae bacterium, assembly GCA_044508545.1. Taxonomy (GTDB): domain Bacteria; phylum Pseudomonadota; class Alphaproteobacteria; order Rhizobiales; family Xanthobacteraceae; genus Nitrobacter. The sequence continues at coordinate 6,130 of JBIQHO010000012.1, forward strand.
CGCGGCAAGGTAGTTGCCGAAGATGATGCCCACGCCGGCGCCGGCGCCACCCATGCCGATGCAGGCAATACCAGCGCCAATATACTTCGCGGCAATCGGATCCATAGAACAAACTCCTTGCTGAGGCTTGTGAAAGTGACTTTGAGGTTGCGGAAACCGGTCTAGTGACCGGGATGGATGGCATCGTTGATGTAGATGCAGGTGAGGATGGTGAAGACGTAGGCCTGAAGGAATGCGACCAGCAGTTCGAGCGCGGTGAGCGCCACCACCAGAGCCAGCGGCAGCACGGCGCCGAACACGCCGACGATGCCCATTGCGCCCAGCATGGTGACGAAACTCGCAAATACCTTCAGCGTGATGTGGCCGGCCAGCATGTTCGCGAACAGACGCACGCTATGCGAGACCGGCCGCGACAGGAACGAGATCACCTCGATCGCCACCACCAGTGGCAGGATCACGACCGGAATGCCGGACGGCACGAACAGTTTGAAGAATCTCAGGCCGTTTCTGTAGAAGCCATAGATCAGCACGGTGAAGAAGACGAGGAACGCCAGCGCGGCCGTGACGATGATGTGGCTCGAGATCGTGAAGGTGTAGGGAATGATGCCGACCAGGTTGGAGACGGTCACCAGCATGAAGATCGAGAACACGAACGGGAAGAACTTCATGCCGTCCTTGCCGGCGGTGGTGCGAATGGTGTCGGCGACGAATTCGTAGCTGATCTCGGCGATCGACTGCATGCGGCCGGGTACGAGCTTGCGGCCGGTGGCCAGCATCAGAAGCGACGTCAGCGCCACGGCGAGCAGCATGTAGGCGGAGGAATTGGTGAAGGCGATTTCCTGCCCGCCGATATGGCCGATCGTGAAAATCTTCTCGATGTTGAACTGGTGGATCGGGTCCATCATCCGCGTGCAACTTTCGGTCTGCCGGCTGGCCGGCGTTCAAGCAACTCAGTCGTCTCGGCAGCCATCCGTCATCGGTCAGTCTGCTCGGGGATCACGCCCGCCGACCGCATCACGTTGATCACGCCGGCCACGAAGCCGAGCAGGAAAAACACGATCAGCCCCCAGGGCGAGGTCGACAGCAAGCGGTCGAATCCCCAGCCGATCACCGCTCCGACGGCAACGCCCGCGATCAACTCGGAGGACAGGCGGAAACCACGCGCCATCGCCGAGGCTCTGGCGGCTCCGTTTCCGCTTCCATCTCCGGATTGGTCAGTCTCGTTCTTGGAGGCGCCCCGAAGTCGGGACAGCCGCTGATCGAGATTTCCGAGCCTTGCGGAAAGCGCAGCTTCGTCGGGAGCCGAATGCTCGCGATCTCCATTCTCGCTGCTGTTTTTGTCCGTGCCGTCAGCCATGCTCTCGACACCCGACACCAACGCCCGCGATCCCAGGAAATAACGCCCGTTACCCTCAAAAGCCGCGCGGACCATACTGACGGCCACAGGTCAAGTCAAGATTATGCCGCAACTGCCTATATCGTTGAATTAGCTGATTTTATTCCGGAAAATCGAACCGGCTGCGCCCAGTTGCCGCGCTGCGAAAGCGGACTCCCGCGGCGCGCAGACCCTCATGGGTTCCCTCTCCTGGCAGTGATGCCGGGATGTCGGCGGCAGCGCAGCCTGCGAATCGTGCAAGGCGGCAGCGGGCCGGTTCTCGCTGTCTCCACCTCGACGCGTCCCGGTCGGGGTGCGGAATCGTGCTATAAGCTGCTGTAATATATACGTAATTCTATAAGCTCTGTCTCGCTCAGGGAGCCCCGATCTTGTCGGTGGCCTAACGCCCGGGCCGGCGGTCCAGCGGTCCGCCCGCCTTCCAGGCCGCCAGCCATGGTTTGCCGCCCAAGGGACCCGAATCGCATTTGGCCGGTTGCGTTGAAATCGGACAAGTGGCGCAATAGCTCGAGAATGTCTCGACGCGCTCTGGTCTATTGGCGGAGCGATCGGCACTGACGGAGCAAAGCATGAGCGCAGTCAGGCGGCTTCCCGGATTGTTGCGGATTTCGGTGATCGCCGCGACCCTCGCCAGCTTCGCCGCACCGGCACTGGCGCAAGCGACGCCGGATACGGAGCAGGGTCGCTATACCCTCGCGCCGACAAGCGGCGGCTTCATCAGGCTGGACACCCAGACCGGCGTGGTCTCGCATTGCGCGGACAGGGGCAACGGCTGGACGTGCTATGCCTTGCCGGAACAGCATGTCGCGCTCGACAAGGACATCGGCCGGCTGCGGGCGGAAAACGAGCAACTGAGGGCGCAACTCGCTGCCCGCGACCCTGCCGTCGGCGGCAAGGCTCAGAAGGCATTGCCCAAAACGGAATCACCGAAGCCGGGCGAGCCCGACGCCGCGGCGCCAAAAGTCGAGGGACGGAAATCGGCCGATACCAACCGTAACAGCATCGAGATTCCGTTGCCGAGCGATCGCGACATGGATCGCGTGATGTCGTTCGTCGAGCGCGCCTGGCGGCGGCTGATCGAGATGGCCGCGCGCGTTCAACGCGATCAGTCCGGCGGAATCTGAATCGAGCGGCTCGCCCGGTATGCCGGCATGGCGCCGCGGGCTTTTGACTTCACCGCCGCTGATTTTAAGGCCACCCGTCGTGGCGGAAGGAACCATGCGAGGCATATCGGGCGTTAACTCGTTAACGCATTGCGCCTTGCAAGACAGGTTCGGGCAGGGGACAATCCTGGTTCCGGGAAGCGCACCCCCGGCCTGAGATCGCAGTGAACGTGAACGCCTGGCAAGCCCACGGATTCAATGACCGCAACGGACAGCACCCATATTGTGATCGCCGACGATCATCCCCTGTTCCGGGATGCGTTGCGACAGGCGATCGCGAGCATCATGCCGGCAAAAATCAGCGAAGCCGGCACGTTCGAGGAATTGACGGCGCGGCTTGAACGGGAAGCCGACGTCGACCTCATACTGCTCGATCTGTCGATGCCGGGAATCAGCGGATTTTCCGGGCTGATCTATTTGCGCGCCCAGTATGCGGCGATTCCGGTGGTGGTGGTGTCGGCCAGCGATGACGTGACGACGATCCGCCGCTCGATGGATTTCGGCGCCTCCGGCTTCATTCCCAAGCGGCTCGGGATCGAAGCGCTGCGCCCGGCGATCCTCAGGGTCATCGAGGGCGATATCTGGGTTCCGCCCGATGTCGATCTCTCCGCCGCCGCCGATCCGGAGATGACGCGCTTGCGCGACCGGCTCGTCACGCTGACCCCGCAGCAGGTGCGCGTGCTGATGATGCTGTCCGAGGGGCTGCTCAACAAGCAGATCGCCTACGAACTCAGCGTGTCGGAGGCGACCATCAAGGCGCACGTCTCCGCCATCCTGCAGAAACTCGGCGTCGAGAGCCGCACCCAGGCGGTGATCGCCGCGGCAAAGATCGCCGGCGATCAGTGGCGTCAGAGCGAGCCGTCGGCGGGTTGATGAGAGCGCGATGACGAAAAGTGTGGAGCGGTTTTCCGCCCGCATCCCGCTCTGCATCGAGTCCGCCCGACGCGAGATCAATGAACAGCATCGTTATTCCGCGGCGATCTGCCGGTTTCGCCACTGGCCGATCAGCGCGCGCAGCGATGCCGGCTTCAGCGGCTTGTTGAGGACGGACACCTGTTCGATCTGCGCCGCCTCGCGGACGTGCGGGCTGCGATCGGCCGTGATCAGGATCGCCGGAATGGTCTCGCCGAATTTCCGTCGGATTTCCCGGATCGTCGCGATGCCGTTGCCGCGGTTGAGATGATAGTCGACCAGCAGACCGGTGACGCGTCCGCCGGCCGCTTCGATCGCTTCGATTGCCGCCTCAGACTCGACCGCGGCGATCACGCGCGCATCCCATGATGTCAGCAGCGTCTTCATGCCGTCAAGGATCGCGGGATCGTTTTCGATGCAGACGATCAGGGCGCCGCTCATCGGCGCGTGCGACAGCGGCGTGCTGCTGGTCACCGCGGTGGTGTGACTGTGATTGACGGCCGTGGCGATCGGAACCGTGACTGAGAACACCGAGCCGCCGCTCCGGTTCGAGTCCAGCGCGATCTTGTGATCCAGCACGCGCGCCAGCCGCTGGACGATCGACAGCCCGAGCCCGAGGCCGCGCGCGATGCGCGCTCCCTGTTCGAGGCGATGAAATTCCTTGAATATCTCGCCGCGCTTGCGGACCGGGATTCCGACGCCGGTGTCGTAGACATGGATGCGTAGCGTTTCGTCATGGCGAAGGCATCCGATCAGCACGCGGCCATGCGGCGTGTATTTGATGGCGTTCGAGATCAGGTTTTGCAGCAGCCGCCGCAGCAGCAGCCGGTCGGACGCGATCGGCAACGAACACGGCACGAATGTCAGCCGCACCTGTTTCGCCCGCGCGATCGGAGCGAACTCGATTTCGAGCGAGCGCATCAGGTCGCCGACCCGGAAACTCGTGACCGATGTCGTGATCGCGCCGGCGTCAAGCCGCGAGATGTCGAGCAGCGCGCCCAGGATCTCCTCGATGGCTTCCAGTGAATCGTCGATGTTCTGAACGAGCCTGGAATCTTCACCTCCGCTCTGCCGCTCCACAAGACTCGTGACATAGAGCCGCGCGGCGTTGAGCGGTTGCAGGATGTCGTGGCCGGCCGCCGCCAGGAACCGGGTTTTGGAATTGTTGGCGTCCTCTGCATTGCTCTTGGCGCGCGCGAGTTCGGAGTTCAGCCGGGTCAGTTCCTCGGTGCGGTCGCGCACGCGCTTTTCCAGCGTGGCGTTGGCGCGCTCCAGCGCCTCGGCGGCCTCGAAACTCGGGGTCACGTCAAAGAAGGTAATCACCAGGCCGCCGTCGGGCATCCGGTTGGCGCGAACCTCGATCACGATGTTGCGGTCGGGGAGCCGCTCCAGATACGGCTGACCTTCGGTCGTGTATGCGTTCAGCCGGGTCCGCTTTGCCGCCTCGCGGTCGACCGATGGGCGATCGATGGTGCCGAGAAAGTCAAGAATCTCGGTCAGCGGAATTCCGATCTGAATGATTTGCGGCGGCAGTCCGAGAATATTTCCGAATTGCCGGTTCGAACAGATGAGGTGCAGATCTGGATTGAACACCGCGATTCCCTGCCGCACGTGGTTCAGCGCGGTCTGCAGCATCTCGCGGTTGAAGTGGAGCGCCGCATGTGCGTCGTCGAGCAGCTTCAAGGCCGCCTTCGCCGACACCGTGCGGCGCCGGAGCAACTGCGACATCACCAGCCGCGACGATGCCGCGCCGATCGACGACGCGATCAGGTATTCGGCGTGCTGCAGCAATTCGAAAGCGGCCGGCGCCGCCGGATCGAGGCTGAGGCGCCGCATGGCGGCGAACTCCTCGAAGGATTGCCGCGCGCGGTCGGGACCGAGGTACTGGGCCACGGCGTCGAATATGTCCTGCACCGTCACCGTCGAACGCCAGCGCCTGAACGGGGGTGACAACGGCGCAGCGTTGGGTGCGAAGATTTCCGCCTGCAACCGCTCGATCGAGGAGGGTCGCCGCGTCAGCGACAGCGCGACATAGGTCAGGATATTCAGCGACAGACTCCACAGCACGCCGTGCATGAGCGGCGGCAGGCTGACGCCGAACAGCGCCTGCGGCTTCAGTTCGGCGATGCCGAACGGGCCGTGTTGCAGCAGCGTCATGCCGCCGGCGCTTCCGTCGAGAAAACTCGGCAGAAACAGCGTGTAGGCCCAGACCGCGAAACCGGCGAGCATGCCGCCCATCGCGCCGCGCGCCGTCGCGCGCCGCCACACCAGGCCGCCGAGGAACGCCGGCGCGAGTTGGGCGATGGCGGCGAATGACAACAGCCCGATCGCGGCGAGCTGTGCGCTGCCGAGCGCACGATAGTAGAAATACGCCATGATCATGATGGCGAAGATCGCCAGACGGCGGGTCCTCAGCAGGAAGTTGCCGAAGTCCCTGCGGCCGCCGCGCGACGCCGGACGGCGCTGCAGCACCAATGGCACCACGATGTCGTTGGACACCATGATCGCCAGCGCCACGCATTCGACGATCACCATCGCGGTTCCCGCCGAAAGCCCTCCGATGAACACTGCAATGCTGAGCAGTCTGGACTGACCCTCGATCGGCAGCGCCAGCACGTACATGTCGCTGTCGATAATGCCGAATGGAAACGTGACGAGTCCGGCGATCGCGATCGGGACGACGAAGATGTTGATGGCGACGAGATAGAGCGGAAACAGCCAGCGCGCCCGGCCGACCTCGGCGTCGCTGGAGTTCTCCACCACGCTGACATGGAATTGCCGGGGCAGCAGCATGATCGCGAGAAACGACAGCAGCGTCATGGTCAGGAAGTTGCCGACCGACGGGGTACGCTCGATGGCGCGCACCGCCTCCGGGGATTTCATCGCGGCCTCGATCAGTTCGCCCGGACTGAACATCCAGAACGTAACGAAGGCGCCGACGGCGAGGAACGCCACCAGCTTGACAATGGACTCGGTCGCGATCGCCAGCATCAGGCCGTGTTGATGCTCGGTCGCATCGGTCTGACGGGTTCCGAACAGCACCGCGAACAGGGCCAGCGCGATCGTCACGACCAGGGCGATGTCGCTGATGACTGGAATTCTGGCGATCGCCTGATCGTCGATCAGGATGGTTCCCAGCGAGGAGGCCACCGCCTTGAGTTGAAGCGAGATATAGGGAATCGAGCCGATCATCGCGATGACGGCGACGGTTGCCGCCACCGCCTGGCTCTTGCCGTAGCGCGCGGCGATAAAGTCGGCGACCGAGGTGATGTTCTGCGATTTCGCCAACTGGATGATCCGCCGTAAGAGCGGCGTGCAGAATGCGATCAACAGGACCGGACCGACGTAGATCGCGAGAAACTCAAGGCCGGTTCGGGTCGCGAGCCCGACCGAACCGAAGAACGTCCACGACGTGCAGTACACCGCAAGCGACAGGGGATAGATCAGCGGACCGGTGCGGCTGCGGGCAAACCTGGGGGCCCGGTCGCCATAGCTCGCGACCAGGAAAAGGAAGCCGATGTAGCCGATGGCGGCGGCGATCACGCCCCAGTCGTGCAGCATTGCGGCTGGCTCCTCCGGCAGGCGCTGCCTAGTGGCCCGATTCTAACATTTGCATCCCGTTGCAGGAGACATTTTCGCAAATGTTAGAGTCAAAGGACCACCAGCAAGTACAGGTCTCCAGCGGAGTTTCAGATTTGACATGACGTTCGCTGCCAACGGGGTAGCGAATGTCAGATCCACTCCGCGAGGACCTTGCTCGACATCGAGCGGCCCGATTCTAGCACGTGAGCCGTCCTGCAAATGCTGAAATCAAGGCGGCCGGCGCCTCGCGCCTGTGTCCTGGTGTCATCCGCTGTTCCACGGAGGCGGTGAAAGACTCCAGCTTCTTGCCGTGACGCGTTTTCCTCGCGCGAACCCCTATCCGTCGAGCCCGAGGACATCTTCGCCCCGAAATCGCGAGCGCAGTCATGATTGCACCCCGGATCGAATCAGCCTATACACGTAAAAGTTGTGTTAATTATCTACTCTCGTGTTTTGAGTGAAGCCGGAACCGGTCAAGCGTGTCACATCAAATCAGCGAGCCGCTTCGTTCTGGGAAGCGGAAAGAGGGATGAGACGTGTGGAGCGGCTTTCCGCCTGCATGCCGCTCTTAAATGCAGGAATCGATCATGTGGTGATTTCGGGTCGGTCCGATCCAAGGTCATCCGTGATCCAACGTGGGGGCCGCCGATGGGCCAGCTTCTGTCCTTCGTTCCGGAAGTCCCGGTCTTCATCATCGACGACGATCCGTCGGTGCGCGAAGCACTGGCGCTCCTATTGAGGATCGAGGGTTATGCCGCTCAATGCTTCGGCGATGGAGCTTCGTTTTTCGAGGCGGTCCAGAGCGTGTCGCCAGCCTGCGTGATTCTCGACCTGCATCTCCCCGGCGAAACCGGGTTCGATATCCTGCGCAAGCTGTCCGCTCAGCGGTTTGCCGCGCCGATCCTGGTGATCTCCGGCATGGCCGACGTCGCAACCGCGGTCGACGCCATGAAACATGGCGCGCTCGATTTCCTGGAGAAGCCGTTTTCCTCGGATATGATCGTCGAGCGGGTTCGCGCTGCGGTGAAGATGTGGCGCGAGGCGCTGGGCGGCGAACTCGACGGGCTCGCCAATTTTCCCGGCCGCGATCTGCTGACCTGCCGGGAGCGCGAGGTGCTGTCCCAGGTGGCCAGGGGCGCCTCCAACAAGGAGGCGGGACGCAGACTCGGCATCAGTCCGCGTACGGTCGAGGTCCATCGCGCACGGATCATGGGCAAGCTCGGCGCAAAAAACACCGCGGATCTGATCCGGATCGTGTTGTCAGAGACGAGTGCGCGAAGGCGGCTGTCCGCTTCATAAAGCGATTTGCGTGAGGCGCGCTGATTCGTTTTGGCCGGGCACCGCCGTTCGACAAGCGGCGGCGCTTCGCTCCGATCTCGCGGCTATCTCAGTTCTTTTGCCGCGCTCGCGCAGATCGTTACTCGGCCGCGAGCGATTTCGCCTGTAACGGCAGGCCCAGTTTCTCCCAGACCTGCACGAGGGCTTCGGCCAGCTGATCGATCAACGCGTCCTCGTGATAAGGCGACGGCGTGATCCGCAGCCGCTCCATTCCCTTGGGAACGGTCGGATAGTTGATCGGCTGGATATAGATGCCGTGATCATGCAGCAGCATGTCGGAGGCCTGCTTGCAGCGCTCGGGGTCGCTGACCAGGACCGGAACGATGTGGGTGGAGGTCACCATCACCGGCAGGCCGGCCGCGATCAGGCTGGCCTTGGTGCGCGCCGCGCGCTCCTGATGGCGCTCGCGCTCCCAGTTCGATGACTTGAGATGCCGGATCGCGGCGGTCGCCGCCGAACAGATCGCGGGCGGCAGCGAAGTGGTGAAGATGAAGCCCGGCGCATAGGACCGTACGGCGTCGATGATATCGGACTTGCCGGCGATATAGCCGCCGAGGCAGCCGAACGCCTTGGCCAGCGTTCCTTCAAGGACATCGATGCGATGCATGACGCCGTCACGCTCCGCGATGCCGGCGCCGCGCGGCCCGTACATGCCGACCGCGTGCACTTCGTCGACATAGGTCATGGCGCCGTAGCGCTCGGCGAGATCGCAGATCTTCGAAAGCGGCCCGATATCGCCATCCATAGAATAAAGGCTCTCGCAAGCGATCAGCTTCGGACGGTCGGGGCCGGCTGCGCGCAGCAGTTCTTCAAGATGAACGATGTCGTTGTGGCGGAATACGACGCGCTCGCAGCCCGACTGCCGGATGCCCTCGATCATCGAATTGTGGTTGAGCGCGTCGGACAGGATCAGGCAGTTCGGAATGAGTTTCGCAAGCGTGGAAATGCCGGTCTGGTTCGAGACATAGCCGGAGGTGAATACGAGCGCCGCCGGTTTGCCGTGCAGATCCGCAAGTTCCTGCTCAAGCTGGACCAGCGGATGGTGGGTTCCGGCGATGTTGCGGGTGCCGCCTGCGCCGGTGCCGACGCGGGTCGCGGTTTCGACCATGGCGCCGACGACCTTCGGGTGTTGACCCATGCCGAGATAATCGTTGGAACACCAGATGACGACGTTGCGCGGCCCAGCGGAGGTGTGCAACGTGGCGTGGGGGAACCGGCCGGCTACACGCTCAAGATCAGCGAAAACACGGTAGCGCCGCTCGTTATGAAGGCGATCCAGCGCGTTACTGAAGAACTTGCTATAATCCATGACTACATCCGGAAAAAAGCCCGGGACGCCGGACCGATCAAGCCTTTTTAGAGCCTTTCCAGCCGGGCTGTCGAGCCGGAATTCGCCAATACGGCGGTTTGAGGGTTAAAAATCGCCGTTCATTTGCTTCAGCGCAAATCAATCGCGGTCGCTGGTCCGCTGCGGACGGGTGTCAGACCGGTCCGACCCGGACATCGCTTCCGGAAGGAGATCGCTGAGGCGGGGCGGACGCCTTCGCGTCATGCAGCCGGGACCTGATGCCGAGGCGATCGAGCAGCGCGGCGTCACGCGCGGTCTGCGGATTTTTCGTGGTCAGCAGAACATCGCCGATGAAAATCGAGTTGGCGCCGGCCAAAAAGCACAGCGCCTGTAACTCGTCGGTCATGTATTGCCGGCCCGCCGACAGCCGGACCACGCTCTTCGGCATCATGATCCGCGCCACCGCGATCATGCGCACCAGTGCGATCGGGTCGGGCCGCACCGCCGTGTCGTTGACGGGTACCGCTTCGACCTCGTTCCACATGTTGATGGGGACGCTTTCAGGATGCGCGGGCAGGTTGGCCAGCAGCAGCAGCATGCCGAGCCGGTCGCCGACCTGCTCTCCCATGCCGATGATGCCGCCGCAGCAGACCTTGAGCCCGGCCTCCCGCGCATTTGCGAGCGTGTCGATGCGATCCTGCATCGTGCGCGTGGTGATGATCTTGCCGTAGAATTCGGGCGAGGTGTCGACGTTGTGGTTGTAGAAATCGAGTCCGGCCTCATGCAGCCGCCCGGCTTGATGGGGCGTGAGCATGCCCAGCGTCGCACAGGTCTCCAGCCCGAGTTCCTTCACGGCGCGGACCATGTCGCAGACCCGGTCGAGATCGCGGTCCTTCGGATTGCGCCACGCCGCCGCCATGCAGAACCGGCTGGCGCCTGCGTCTCTTGCCTGTCGCGCGGTCTCGATGACCGCCTCATGGTCCATCAGTTTCGTGGCCTTGACGCCCGAATTGTAATGCGCGCTCTGCGAACAGTAGCCGCAGTCCTCCGGACAGCCGCCGGTCTTGATGCTGAGCAGGCTCGCGGTCTCGACGTGATTGGGATCGAAATTCTGCCGATGAATGGTCTGCGCCCGAAAGATCAGATCCGCGAAGGGAAGATTATAGAGTGTCTCGGCTTCGGATCGCGTCCAGTCGCGGCGTAACCGCGAGGACGGATTATCGCTGCTGTCGAACGAAACCGGTGCTGCATCCATATCGTCACGATCCTGTTTGCCGCGTTACGCCAGAGGTGCTTATAGCGTTTTCAAGCGAAGTGGATACCGGTTCGCGTGAAGAAAACGCGTCCAAAAAAGGCGGGAGCCCGGCTTTGATTCCATCAAAGCCGGAACCGCTCCAGGCAAAGCTTCCGCGGCCGACGATACCATGGCGTGCCGCGAATTTCGAATAACCCTGACGGGGTTTATCGGAAGCCGTCGCGTTCATGAAGCGCAAAACAAAAGGCCGGCATGTCATGCCGGCCTTTCTATTTCGAAACCCTCGGGATGGGGGAGTAATCAGTATCCCGGGGCAAGCGGAGCGGGAGCGCCCCAGTTGAAGCGATAGTTCAGGCCAACCTTAATGGTGTGCTCGTCGTTGCGGAAGCTGCCGTAGTAGTGGTTATTAAGGTTGTCGAGGAAGTCGTAGTGAACATTACCGAAATCATAGTACTGATATTCGATCTTGCCCGACCAGTTCTGGGTGAACAGGTATTCGAGGCCGCCGCCGACGGTGTAGCCGTCGCGGCCGCCGTGGCCGGCGAAACCGTTGGTGTAACGCGAGTCAGCCCAGCCGTAACCGCCCTTGACGTACAGCAGCGCCGGACCCCAGGTGTAGCCGAGCCGGCCGGTCACCGAGCCGAGGCCACGGTTGGCGAACCAGCTTCCGGTGTCGAGGAAGCTGTAATTGGCTTCCAGACCGAAGACCCAGTTGGAAGAGAACTGGGTGTCGTAGCCGGCCTGCACACCGCCCATGAACACGCCGTCGCTGCTGCCGTTGTAGTTGTAGGTGGGGGAGTAGTAGTTGTTGTCGCCGCCGAATGCGCCGCCGACGTGACCGCCGATGTAGAAGCCGGTCCAGTTGTAGATCGGCGCAGGCGTATAGGCCGGAGCCTTGGTGTACGGCCGGGCGGCGAGATCGGCGGCCTGTGCCGGCACGATTGCGCCAAGACCGATGATTGCCACAGAGGCGAGCAGGATTTTTCTCATTTTATGTTCTCCAGGAATTCCATATCCGAGCAACCGTTGGTCGGCCCCGTCACTCGGACCCTAAACGATTCTGAGCAAAAAGCTGTCACCGAGAGGACACACTTGGAAGGTTCCTAACTCCTTGTGGAACCACGTAACTTGGTTGTTTAACAACACCTTTCCCAAATCTGAATCGAGCCTTAACCTGCGCAGGCTTAGGCGAAAATTGACCGTGGCGGTTCTCGCGGGAAATCTTTTTCTCGCTCGGTCGGGAATCCGGGCCTGTTTTTGCAGGGGCGGTTTGCTTTTCCGAGAAAAATGGTGCTGCCAGACAGGATTGAACTGTCGACCTCTCCATTACCAATGGAGTGCTCTACCACTGAGCTACGGCAGCAAGCCCCAATGCGGGAATCAGCATAATAAAGGCCCGCATGGCGGGCCGATCCTTGCCACAAGGCCGGAAGACGCGCAAGCGGACAAGGTAAAGGCGCCGGCGGGCCGACTGGCAGCCGTCTGTTGCGGCGAGAGCGCCGGCGTATATGGTGCGATCGTCATTCCACCGAAGCCGGCGAATCGGACCGGGCATGCCCGGACACGCAAGCCGAGGGCGCATGAGCGACAAGCCGGATACGGATCGCAACGGAGAAGATGCGAGGCGCGAGATGCGGCTGCGCGCTGCGCTGCGCGAAAATCTCAAGCGGCGGAAATTGCAGTCCCGCGGCCGCGCCGATCAGGCCGTGGCCGGAAATGCGGACAAATCCGATTCGGAGCGTCAGGGCGATTGACATCGAAGCCCGTCGCTTCTCTGCCCGCGCGGCGCAAGGCTCGATCCGGTTTGCCGCGAAAGCCTGCTTTATCCGACGCCAATGCACCGTAAGCCCCCTATATCGCCATAATTTTCCATGTTTTGGAGCGCGGGGCGATTTGCCCTATACTTCATGCATTGAAAACAGGAATCGGCATGGATCGCATTCGCATCGTCGGCGGCAACAAGCTCAACGGCACCATTCCGATTTCCGGCGCGAAGAACGCGGCGCTGCCTTTGATGATCGCGGCGCTTTTGACCGAGGAGACGCTGATCCTCGACAACGTGCCGCGGCTCGCCGACGTCGCGCAACTGCAGCGCATTCTTGGCAATCACGGCGTCGATATCATGTCGGCGGGCAAGCGCCCCGGCGATCACGAATATCAGGGACAGACCCTGCACATTTCGGCCGCCGACATCATCGACACCACGGCGCCGTACGAACTGGTCTCGCGAATGCGGGCGAGTTTCTGGGTGATCGCCCCGCTGTTGGCGCGGATGCATGAGGCCAAGGTGTCGTTGCCGGGCGGTTGCGCCATCGGCACCCGCCCGGTTGACCTCCTGATCGTCGCGCTGGAAAAGCTCGGCGCCGAGATTTCGATCGACGGCGGTTATGTGATCGCGAAGGCGCCCGGCGGCCTGCGGGGAGGCGAGGTGGATTTCCCCAAGGTGACCGTGAGCGGCACCCACGTCGCGCTGATGGCTGCGACGCTGGCGAAGGGCACCACCGTCATCACCAACGCGGCCTGCGAACCGGAGATCGCCGACGTCGCCGACTGCCTCAATAAAATGGGTGCGCGGGTTTCCGGTGCCGGCACGCCGCGGATCGTCATCGAAGGGGTCGGCAAGCTCGGCGGTGCGCGGCACACGGTGCTGCCCGACCGGATCGAGACCGGCACCTATGCGATGGCGGTGGCGATGACCGGAGGCGAGGTGCTGCTGCGCGGCGCGCGGCCCGAACTGCTGCAATCCGCGCTCGACGTGCTGAGCGAGGCGGGCGCCGTCATCACGCCGAACAACGAGGGCATTCGGGTGGCCCGCAACGGCGCCGGCATCGATCCGGTGACGGTCTCGACCGCCCCCTTCCCCGGCTTCCCCACCGACCTTCAGGCGCAATTGATGGCGCTGATGACGCGCGCCAAGGGTGCGTCCCGCATCACGGAGACCATCTTCGAGAATCGCTTCATGCACGTGCAGGAGCTGGCGCGATTCGGGGCGCGCATTCATCTCGACGGCGAGACCGCCACCATCGAGGGCATCGGGACGCTGCGCGGCGCGCCGGTGATGGCGACGGACTTGCGCGCCTCGGTGTCGCTGGTGATCGCGGGGCTCGCCGCCGAAGGCGAGACCATGGTCAACCGCGTCTACCATCTCGATCGCGGCTTCGAACACCTGGAGAGAAAACTGTCGGCGTGCGGCGCATCGATCGAACGGATCCGGGACTGAAGCGGGAGATCGTCCCGCGGCATCCGGAGCCGGGTTGGAATTTATAGGTTCGTCCGCCGCCACAAAGGGTTGACGGCGATTTGGGGTCGCGCCATTGAGCCCTGTGCTCGCGACGAGCCTTGTTCTTGTTATTTGCCGGAAAACATCCCAATGCCGATCCGCATCGATAGCCGCAGCGCCGACTTTGCCTCGCGCTTCAAGGCGTTCCTCGCGACCAAGCGGGAGGTTTCGGCTGATATCGAAGCCGCCACCCGCGCCATCGTCGAGGACGTCAAGGCGCGCGGCGACGCGGCGCTGATCGAGGCGACGCGCAGGTTCGACCGCCTCTGCGTCGATGCCGCCGGCCTGCGCTTCACCGCCGCCGAGATCGACGCGGCCGTGGACGCTTGCGATGCGGCGACGCTCGATGCGCTGAAGCTGGCGCGCGAGCGCATCGAAATCTTTCATCGCCGGCAACTGCCGAAGGACGACCGCTTCACCGACGCGCTCGGCGTCGAACTCGGCTCGCGCTGGACCGCGATCGAGGCGGTCGGGCTTTATGTGCCGGGAGGCTCCGCCGCTTATCCGTCATCGGTGCTGATGAACGCGGTGCCGGCGAACGTCGCAGGCGTTGCGCGCGTGGTCATGGTGGTGCCCTCGCCGGATGGCCGGATCAATCCGCTGGTGCTGGCGGCGGCGCGGCTCGGCGGCGTTTCCGAAATCTATCGCGTCGGCGGCGCGCAGGCCGTCGCCGCTCTTGCCTACGGCACCGCGACGATCGCGCCGGTGGCCAAGATCGTGGGACCCGGCAACGCCTATGTCGCGGCCGCCAAGCGCCAGGTGTTCGGCAAGGTCGGCATCGACATGATCGCGGGCCCTTCGGAAGTGCTCGTCATCGCCGACGCCACCGGCAATGCGAACTGGATCGCGGCCGACCTGCTGGCGCAGGCCGAGCACGATGCCAGCGCGCAATCGATCCTGATCACCGACAGCGCGACGCTCGCCGCCGACGTCGAGCGTGCGGTCGAAGCGCAGCTCGCGACGCTGCCGCGGGCGGAGATCGCGCGGGCCTCATGGAACGATTTCGGCGCCGTCATTCTCGTGGAGAACCTCGATCAGGCCGTGACGCTCGCGGACGCCATCGCCGCCGAGCATCTGGAGATCATGACATCTGATCCCGAAGGCCTCGCCGCGCGGATCCGCAATGCCGGTGCGATCTTCATCGGGCCGCATACGCCGGAGGCGATCGGCGATTACGTCGGCGGCTCCAATCACGTGCTGCCGACGGCGCGCTCGGCGCGCTTTTCGTCGGGCCTTGGCGTGCTTGACTTCCTCAAGCGGACGTCGATCCTCAAATGCGGGCCGGATCAGTTGCGGGCATTGGGGCCGGCGGCGATGACGCTGGGCAAGGCGGAGGGGCTCGACGCCCATGCCCGCTCGGTGGGAGTACGCCTCAACTAGAGCATTTTCAAGCGAAGTGGCTGCCGGTTCGCGTCAAGACAACGCGCCAAAACAAAAACATACAGACTCGCTTCTGATTCCAGAAGCGGAAAGGCTCTGAGTGGAGCGAATGTGACATTCGCCTCTTGCCGCGCCGAGGTTTTCCCACATCCGCAGAGGAACTGCGCTGAAATGGGATGCGAATGTTGGAACTGGACCGGTAGGCAATGAGCAAGGCCCCATCAAGGGAAGATTCCCGGAATCGTATCGTGGCGGTCACGCTCGATGAGGAGTCGATCGGGCGTTCCGGGCCGGATATCGAGCACGAACGAGCGGTGGCGATCTACGATCTCGTGGAAGAAAATCTGTTCGCGCCGGAGGGCGCAGGCGGCGGTCCGTTCACGTTGCATATCGCGATCACCGGCAACCGCCTGATGTTCGACATCCGGCGCGAAGACGGCGCGCCCGTGGTGACGCACCTGTTGTCGCTGACGCCGTTCCGGCGGATCGTGAAAGATTACTTCATGATCTGCGACAGCTACTATCAGGCGATCCGGACCGCGACGGCCGACAGGATCGAGGCTCTCGACATGGGGCGTCGCGGCGTCCACGACGAAGGCTCGCGCACGCTGCAGGAGCGGCTGAGCGGCAAGGTCCGCGTCGACTTCGAGACCGCGCGGCGGCTGTTCACGTTGATTTCCGTACTGCACTGGAAGGGTTAGCGATGGTTCGAATCAGGGAGCACCGGCTGTCGTCGCGCTTCATGCGAAACGGTTGCGCGGAAGGCGCGCGCAAAACGAAAGCGGCCTGAGCGCATGGACGCGCCGTCGCGCGCGCACAGGCCGCAGTCGGTTCTGTTCGCCTGCGAACTCAACAGCGTGCGCTCGCCGATGGCGGCGAGCCTGTTGCAGCACATGTTTCCGAGAACCCTGTATGTGAGATCCGCCGGCGTCAGGAAGGGCGAAACGGATCCGTTCGCCGCCGCCGTGATGGCCGAACTCGGCCAGGACATTTCGAAACACCGGCCGGTGACGTTCGAGCAGCTCGAGGACTGGGAAGGCCTCAACTTCGATCTCATCATCACGCTCTCGCCGGAAGCCCATCACAAGGCGCTGGAGCTGACGCGCACGATCGCCGCCGACGTCGAATACTGGCCGACGCCGGATCCGACTGCCATTGAGGGCAACCGCGAGCAGCGCATGCAGGCTTACCGCGACGTCTGCGACGGATTGCTCTCGCGCATCCGCAAACGTTTTGCGCGCGGCGGCGGAGCGGGTCTTTGAAGTGATCTGCGTTGGCGGACGCTGACCGGCCCGCCGGACGGGCGGATCATGCGCAATTTCGCCATTGCGGCGATGCGGCGAATAAGCGAGAAGAGCCTGCCGTCTGGCGTCGAATGCGATTCGGAGCAGTCATTTCATGTTTTCCGATGCGATCAGAGCCGTCATTCTCGGCATCATCGAAGGCGTCACCGAATTCCTGCCGGTGTCATCGACCGGTCATCTGTTGCTGGCGGAACGCTTCTTCGATCTCGGCGCGGGAGATTTCTGGAACACGTTCACGGTGCTGATCCAGCTCGGCGCGATCCTTGCGATCGTCGTCATCTATTTTGCGAAGCTGTGGCGGATCGCGCTCGGCATGTTCACCAATGCCGCGGACCGGCGCTTCGTCATCGGCGTGCTTGCGGCTTTCATGCCGGCGGTCATTGTCGGCCTGCTTGCCGGCAGGTACATCAAGGAGTTGCTGTTCAATCCGTGGGTGGTGTGTTTCTCGCTGATCGTCGGCGGCGCAGTCCTGATGTGGGTCGATCAACTCGACCACAAACCGCGCGAACACGACGCCACCGGTTTTCCGTTGCCGATGTACATCTGGATCGGCATCGCGCAGTGCGTGGCGATGATTCCCGGCGTGTCGCGTTCGGGAGCCACCATCGTCTCGGCGATGCTGCTCGGCGCCGACAAGCGCGCCGCGGCTGAGTTTTCGTTCTTTCTCGCGATCCCGACCATGATCGGGGCCTTCGTCTATGATTTCTACAAGAGCCGCGCCGACATGACGACCGAACATCTCGGGATCGTGGCGATCGGATTCGTGGTGTCGTTCATCACCGCGATCGTCGTGGTGAAGGCATTTTTGAGTTACGTCACGCGCAACGGTTTTACCTTCTTCGCGTGGTGGCGGGTGATTGTCGGCACGCTCGGCCTGATCGCGCTGGCGCTGGGATGGTAATTCCTCATCAAATCGCCGTCCGTGCCGACGCTGATTCCATCAGAAGCGGAAGGGCTCTAAAGTCTTTCACCGTTGCCATGAAACGGTGAAAGATGCCAAGCGCGGGCCTCACGCCCCCTTCGGCGCGAACTGGCCGGTCTTGCGGAAGCGCCAGAGATATTGAGGCACCACGGCCTCCATCGAGTCCGGCGAGATTCCGAGCCCCTGGAGCGTCAGGCCCGCAGTGCTCGCCGCTTCCGAGACGATGTTGTCGGTCTTGAGCATCGTGACCTGATCCGGCGTCAGTTTCAGCGCGCCCGGCGCGAACTGCAAAAACATCGCCTGGAAACGGGCGGCGGTGAACGGCAGCGGCACCAGCATCCGCTCGCGCCCGATGACGCGCAGGACGATCTGCCAGATCTCGCGCATCGTCAGCACCTCCGGGCCACCGAGTTCATACACGGCGCCCGCCTTGGTCCTGCCGTCGACCGCGTCCGCGATCGCGGTTGCGACATCGCCGACATAGACCGGTTGCATCCTGGTCGCACCGCCGATCAACGGCAGCACCGGCAACATGCGCGCGAGAGCGGCAAAGCGGTTGGCGAACTGGTCCTCGGCGCCGAACACCACCGACGGCCGCAGGATGGTCGCGGACGGCACTGCCGCCAGCACCGCTTTTTCGCCGGCGGCCTTGGCGCGGGCGTAAGCCGAAGCCGACCTGGCGTCGGCGCCGATCGCCGAGACATGCACCATGCGCGCGCCCATGGCCGCGGCCGCCTTCGCCACGGTCGCAGCGCCCTCGGCCACTACGGCGTCGAAGGTCTGCGCGCCGCTCTTGCTCAGGATGCCGACCAGATTGATTCCCACATGGGAATCGCGCATCGCGGTACGGACCGACGCCGGATAGCGCAGGTTGGCCTGCACGGCATGGATCTGGCCGACCTTGCCGAGCGGCTGCAGGTGTCCGGCCAGTTCGGGACGCCGGACCCCGACCCGGATACGGTAGTCGCGCTTGGCGAGCGCGCGAACCACATGCCGCCCAAGGAAGCCCGAGCCTCCGAAAACCGTGACGAGGGTGTCCGTATTCGATGCCATGGTCTGATCCTCAAGGGTGCTGGTATCAGGTCGGAAACAGGGATATTCCGCCGTTACGCGGCCCGTCAACCGGCGGGACGACCGGAGCCGGAAGGCTTTTTGACGCGTTTTCTTGACGCGAACCGGTGCCGGGTCAAGCCCGAGGACATGCTTCGCTCGAAAACACGACAGCCGGCTATTCGGACGCCGTTTCAGGGATTTGACAAGCGCGCGGCCGATGCCTACTAACCCGGTCCGTGCCCAGGTGGCGGAATTGGTAGACGCGCTGGCTTCAGGTGCCAGTGGCTGCAAGG
>JBIQHO010000013.1:0-20000 GCA_044508545.1 Bradyrhizobiaceae bacterium
GGAAACGATCGGTGATGTAGCGGTTGGACAGCATGGCAGCCGCAACCAGCGCCGCGTCAGCGATACGAACGCCGTGATGCTGCTCGTACTTGTCCTTCAGCCCGCGCAGGATCGAGACAGTATCCTCCACGGTCGGCTCGGACACGAAGATCGGCTGGAAGCGCCGCGCCAGCGCCGCGTCCTTTTCGACATGCTTGCGGTACTCGTCGAGCGTGGTCGCGCCGACGCAATGCAATTCGCCGCGCGCCAGCGCCGGCTTCAGCAGGTTCGACGCGTCCATCGCGCCGTCAGCTTTGCCGGCGCCGATCAGCGTGTGCATCTCGTCGATGAACAGGATGATGCCGCCCTCGGCGGACGTGACCTCCTGCAACACCGCCTTGAGCCGCTCCTCGAACTCGCCGCGGTATTTTGCCCCGGCGATCAGCGATCCCAGGTCGAGCGCCAGCAGTTTCTTGTCCTTAAGGCTTTCCGGCACGTCGCCGTTGACGATGCGCAGCGCGAGGCCTTCCGCGATGGCGGTCTTGCCCACGCCGGGCTCGCCGATCAGCACCGGATTGTTCTTGGTGCGGCGGGACAGCACCTGAATCGTTCGGCGGATTTCCTCGTCGCGGCCGATCACCGGATCGAGCTTGCCGTCGCGCGCCGCCTGCGTCAGGTCGCGGGCATATTTCTTCAGCGCGTCATAGGCGTTTTCCGCCGTGGCGCTGTCGGCCGTGCGTCCCTTGCGCAGCGCGTTGATCGCCGCATTGAGGCTCTGCGGCGTCACGCCGCCGTCCTTCAGCAGCTTGCCGGCGTCGCTGTCCCTGTCGAGCGACAGCGCCTGCAACAGCCGCTCCACCGTGACGAAGCTGTCGCCGGCCTTTTCGGCCGCCTGCTCGGCGGCATCAAACGCGCGCGCGGTCGCCGGCGCCAGATAGATCTGGCCCGCGCCGGCGCCGGAGACCTTCGGCATCTTGTTGAGCGCGGCTTCGGTCGCCTTCAGGATCGCGCGCGAATTGCCGCCGGCGCGATCGATCAGGCTTCCCGCCAGACCCTCGCTGTCGTCGAGCAAGACTTTCAGTATATGAAGCGGCGTGAATTGCTGGTGGCCTTCCCGCGCCGCAAGCGATTGCGCCGACTGGATGAAGCCGCGCACCCGCTCGGTATATTTTTCAATATTCATGAAATCTCCCTCAGCCTGCCGTCCCTGCCCCGAAGGCACAGGAGCGACATCTTCATTGGGTATTGGATTTCCGCTGGCCGCATTGACGTTCCTCAACCGGCAGCGGTCGCACGCCGGATCGTCGATCCGGCTTGTGGCAAATGTAGGAATACGCTCCCAGGAAATGAAGGGGAACCGCGGTGGGTTTTCAAAACCGATGGCGCAGCCGGCCTGAATCCCTTAAAGGACCCTATGTCTGCCATCCCGGATGCGACTGTCGCCGCCCTTTACCGATACCCTGTCAAAGGCCTGTCCGCCGAAGCCCTGCCCCATGCGACGCTGCGCCCCGGCGAGACCGTTCCCGGCGACCGCAGCTATGCCATCGAGAACGGCCCTGTCGGGTTCGACCCGGCCAATCCGCAGCACTTTCCGAAAAGCCGCTTTCTGATGCTGATGCGCGACGAACGGCTCGCCGCGCTTCACAGCCGCTATGACGATGCCAGCCGGGTCCTGACCATCCGGACCAATGGCGAGGAGGCGGTGCGCGCCGACCTCGGCACCGACGCCGGTCGCGGCGCGGTCGAACGGTTCTTCACCGCCAATTTCACCCAGGAGCTCAAGGGACCGCCCAAGGTTCTCGTCGGCAGCGGCCACAGCTTCTCGGACGTCGCGAGGAAGGTGGTCTCGATCATCAGCCTCGGCAGCCTCGCCGCCATCGAGGACATGGTCGGGCAGCCGGTTCATCCGCTCCGTTTCCGCGCCAATCTTTACGTCCGTGGCTGGCCGGCCTGGCGCGAACTCGAGCTGCTCGGGCACACGCTTGCAATCGGCGACATCCACCTCAAGGTCGTCAAGCGTATCGTCCGATGCACGGCCACCAACGTCGACCCCGAGACCGCAGCGCGCGATCTCGACATTCCGAACACGCTGATGCGAACACTCGGGCATCGCGATTGCGGGGTCTATGCCGAAGTCATCACCGGCGGCACCATCACCGCCGGCGACAAGGTCGAAGTGCTCGATCACGGCGATTTATGATCGGGTGAAGCTCCGCTCTACGGCATCACATAGGCATAGACGCGGCCGCGCGGATAGACCGCCTCCGCGACGCGATGGCCGTGGTTGCCCGAAACGATAATGGGATTGCCACGCCGGTCGACACCGCTGACGACGCCGACATGGCCGCCGCCGCGTCGACCTATGACCGCGATGGCGCCGACCTGCGGACCGGAGACCCTCCGCCCGTAATGCGCGAACGAACTCGCCATGTCGGAGCCCGTTCCCCGATGCCCGGAGCGCTTCAGAACCATGTTCATGAAGCGGGCGCACCAGAGCCGGCTGCGGCCGGTGGGATTGCCGCCGATGTAGCGACGTGCCTCGGTGACGATGTTCGACACGAAGCCCCCGCCCGAAAATCCGGTTTCGTCCGCGTCCCGGCGCGACGCGTGATGGTGCCTGTGATGGCGATAGCGGTGATGCCGATGCGCGTGATGATGATGCTTGTGGTGATGAACGTGCGCGTGATGTCCCGCGCGGTGATGAGGTCTTGCCGAGGCCGGCGCCGAGAATGCGACGACCGCCAAGGAACACACCGCCAGCGCCAGGATATGCGGCAGCCGGCGTAACGCAACTAACTGAGACATTCTTGCTCCCCTGTGACACCTCCCATTTCCCCCCAGCTTCACGGTAAATCCGCGATTATGTTGCGGCGGGAAAACGCGGCGCTTTGAAACCACGGGAGTTAGGGATTTGGAAGTCATATCTGGGTTGCGTACAGCACATATCAGCGATGCACCTGGATGCGACCGGCCCAAAAATCTATCTAAATGGTTGTTGTATAACTATAATTTTATCTGTGGAGAGCCGACCGCGGAAATTGACGGACTTCGTCAGATCGTTAATTTCGCACCGAATCAGAGCTTCGCGGTCTGTCCAGAATGGTTAAAAAAGCGACAACGCCATAGCGTCGCCTAACGCTCATCTGGTCTTCTCCGCCCGGCTCAGCAGGAACACGCCCTGCTCCCCGAACATATTCCAGAACCACCATGGCGCGTTGAAGCGCAGCGGCCGGCCATAGAGATCGAGCGCGACCGCACGCTCCATCCTGACGTTGATCTCGTCGCAGAGCTGGACGAAATCCTTGATCGTGCAGAAATGGATGTTCGGGGTGTCGTACCAGGTCGCCGGCAGATTGTCGGTGCGCGGCATGTGCCCGCCGATCAACAGTTGGAGCCGCATTTTCCAGTGGCCGAAATTCGGAAACGACACGATGGCCCTGCTACCGATCCGCAGCAGGTTTTCCAGCACCGGCTTCGGCTGCCGCGTGGCTTGCAGAGTCTGCGACAGGATCACGTAATCAAAGGCGTCGTCGGGATAGTTGACGAGATCGGTGTCGGCATCGCCCTGCACCACCGCAAGCCCCTTGGCGACGCAGTGATTGACGCCCTCGCGCGACAGTTCGATGCCGCGGCCATCGACGCCGCGCGTCTCGAGCAATTGCAGGAGGTCGCCGTCGCCGCAGCCGACATCCAGCACCTTTGAATTGGGCTCGATCATCTCGGCCAGCAGCAGATGGTCGCTGCGATAACGGCCTTTCCGGCGATAACGCTTTCGGGGCGGGACGCTGTCAGCCAGCGGCAAGGCAGGTTGCGGTGCGCTCATCTCACTCATCTGCCGTCAGCCCGCGGCTATGGCCTGCCGATTCCAGGAACGCGCGCGCAATGTCGAAAAATTCGGGTACGTCGAGCAGGAAGGCGTCATGGCCGCGATCGGTCTCGATCTCGGCGAAGGAGACCCGCGCCCCGCCGGCATTGAGGGCATGAACGGTGGCGCGCGATTCCGAGGTCGGAAACAGCCAGTCGCTCGTAAACGACACCACGCAGAACCGGGTCCCGGTGCCGCGAAACGCGGCCGCCAGCACGCCGTCATGATCGGCGGCGATGTCGAAATAATCCATCGCCCGCGTCAGGTAGAGATAACTATTGGCATCGAAGCGCTCGACAAACGACGATCCCTGATGGCGCAGATAGCTCTCCACCTGAAAATCCGCATCAAAGGAAAACGTCGGCAGTTCGCGGTCCTGCATCCGGCGTCCGAATTTGCGATGCAGCGCTGCATCCGACAGATAGGTAATGTGCGCGGCCATCCGCGCCACGCCGAGCCCCCGGTGCGGATGGGTGCCCTGCTCGACATAGCGGCCGTCGCGCCAGTCGGGATCGGCCATGACAGCCTGCCGCCCCAACTCGTGAAACGCGATGTTCTGCGCGGAATGGCGGGTGCTGCAAGCGATCGGCAGCGCTGAAAACACGCGCTGCGGATAGGCCGCGCACCATTGCAGCACCTGCATGCCGCCCATGGAGCCGCCGACCACGGCAAACAGCGTATCGATGCCGAGCCGGTCGATCAGCATCGCCTGCGCGCGCACCATGTCGGGGATGGTGATGACCGGGAAATCCAGCCCCCATACCTTCCCTGTGACGGGATTGGTCGAGGCGGGACCGGTCGAACCCATGCAGCCGCCGATCACGTTCGAGCAGATGATGAAATACCTGTCGGTGTCGAGCGGCTTGCCGGGCCCCACCAGCGTGATCCACCACCCCGGCTTGCCGGTGACCGGATGAACGTTGGCGACATGCTGATCGCCGGTCAGCGCGTGGCAGACCAGGACGGCGTTGGATTTACCGGCGTTGAGTTCGCCGTAGGTCTGGTAGGCGATCTGGAACGGCGCGAGATCGATGCCGCAATCGAGCCGCAGCGGCTGATCGCCGGTGAACATCGCAACCTTTGAGGTGGGATGATCCGCCTCAAGGGCTCGATCCTCGGCATGAGCCGGGCCCGGTATCGGTTGCACGTTGACCATCCTGCCGATGACCTCCTCCGGGGCTTGGTAAAACCGCCGGACCGCAGGCCATAAAAAACCGGCCTGAACATCTGTTCGGCCGGGATCAGGATTTTGCTGTCCCCGGCCTGTTTAGCGAGTTGTTTAACGTGGCTGCAAGCCGGCCGGCTCAAATGACCACGGAATGACCGGAATTTAATCCCGCATGCCGTTTTCGTCAAGGCAAGCTGCGACTCTCGCCGACAGTGGATACGTCGAGGCGGCAAGGTTTTCTTTGCTTTCATGCGCCTACTTTCCTATCAATGCGGCCGCTGGTGGGAATTCATTTACCATTCGCGACCCGTTATTTGCCGAAGGACCGAATTTGCCGAAGGACCGACGCAACTGTCCTTTGGCGTCCGGACTTCGCAAAAAGACGTCCCCTGAAGCGGGAGGGAATGGCAGAACCGGTAGCCGCCCATTCGCGGCCGACAAGTGGCATCCATGACCAAAGCACCGCCCGCGCCACCTTCCCTGCAGGAACTGCGCAAGGAGATCGACGGCATCGACGAGCAGGTTCACGGCCTGCTGATGCGGCGTGGCGACATCATCGACCGCCTGATCTCGGTGAAGCAGACCCAGGAAACCGGCTCCGCATTCCGCCCGGCGCGCGAAGCCGACATGATGCGCCGCCTGGCGCAGCGTCATCGCGGCATCCTGCCGCTCGACACCGTCGAAAGCATCTGGCGCGTCATCATCGCGACCTTCACCTATGTGCAGGCGCCATTTTCGCTGCACGCCGACCTGTCGCTCGGCGAATCCGCGATGCGGGATTCCGCGCGCTTCCACTTCGGCTTCACGGTGCCGTTCGTGCCGCATTTCAGCGCGCAGGCGGCCGTGGAAGCCGTGGCGAATTCGAAGGGCGACCTTGCGCTTGTTTCGGCGACATCGAGCCGTGCGCCGTGGTGGCTTGCGCTTGAGGCCGACGGCGCGCCGAAGATCATCGCCCGCCTGCCTTTCATCGAGCGCGCCGACCATCCGGCGGCGTTGCCGGTGTTCGTGGTCTCGCGCGTCGCCGACGATGCGCGGGTCACCGAAGTGGAAACCTGGAGCGTGCGCGTCTCCGGCTGGAATGCCGGTATCGCGCGGACGCTGTCGCCGCTTGCCGAAATCGTCGCCGTGCCCGATACCGCCTTCGACGGCGCCGCGCTGCTGGTGTCCGTCACCGGAGGCGCCAGCCTCGACACGATCCGAGCGGCGCTGGTCGAGGCCGGTGCGTCGGTTCGTTCGACGGCCCTCGTCGGCAGCCATGCAACACGCTATACGATACTTTCCAGCGCGGCGGCTCGCCCGTAACGTCGGACTGTCCCGGAGTTCATCATGTCCCGACCGGTGCCGAATCCCGGCATTCTCGATATTGCGCCCTACGTGCCCGGCAAGAGCCCGGTGCCGGAAGCGGGCCGCAAGATGTTCAAGCTGTCGGCCAACGAAACGCCGCTCGGTCCCTCGCCGAAGGCGATGGACGCTTACCGCGAAGCCGTGACGCATCTCCAGGACTATCCGGAAGGCACCTCGCGCGTGCTGCGCGACGCCATCGCCCGCGCCTACGGACTCGACCCCGATCGCATCATCTGCGGCGCAGGGTCGGACGAAATCCTGAACCTGCTGGCGCATACCTATCTCGGCCCCGGCGACGAAGCGATTTCGACCACGCACGCCTTTCTGGTGTACCCGATCGCGACCATGGCGAACGGCGCGATCAACGTCGTCGCGCCGGAGACCGACTACACCGCCGACGTCGACGCGATCCTCAAGCGCGTGACGCCGAAGACCAAGCTGGTCTGGCTCGCCAATCCCAACAATCCGACCGGCACCTACCTGCCGTTCGACGAGATCAGGCGGTTGCGCGCGGGACTGCCGTCGCAGGTGCTGCTGGTGCTCGACGCCGCCTATTCCGATTATGTGTCGCGCAACGACTACGAGTTCGGCATCGAACTGGTGGCGACCACCGAAAACACCGTGCTGACGCACACCTTTTCCAAGATCCATGGCCTGGCCGCGCTGCGCATCGGCTGGATGTTCGGCCCCGCGCATATCGTGGAGGCGGTGAACCGGATACGCGGCCCCTTCAACGTCTCGACCCCGGCGATGCTTGCGGCCGCGGCGGCGATCGAAGACACCGCGCACGTCCAGATGTCGAAGGCGCATACGGAGAAGTGGCGCAACTGGCTGACGGATGAGTTGACGAAACTTGGCCTCAAGGTGACGCCGAGCGTGACGAACTTCATTCTGATCCACTTCCCCGAAACCGGGGGCAAGACCGCATCCGAAGCCGACGCGTTCCTGACCAGACGCGGCCTGGTGCTGCGCGCGCTCGACAATTACGGCCTGCCGCATGCGCTCCGTCTGACCATCGGCACGGAGGAAGCCAACCGCCTGGTGGCGGAGGGCTTGCGCGACTTCATGGCGCCGGCATGACGGCAGCGCCCTTGTTCCAGCGGATCGCGCTGATCGGATTCGGACTGATCGGCGGGTCGATCGCGCGCGCTGCGCGTGCGCGAGGCCTCGCCGGAGAAATCGTCGTCACCGCACGCTCCGCGAAGACGCGTGCGCGGGTGATGGAGCTTGGCATCGCCGATCGCGTCGTGGAAACCAACGCCGAAGCCGCCGATGGCGCCGACCTCGTGATCCTCTGCATCCCCGTCGGAGCGTGCGGAGCCGTGGCGCAGGAGATCGCGCCGCATCTCAAGCCGGGCGCCATCGTCTCCGACGTCGGATCGGTGAAAGGCGCCGTCGTCCGCGACGTGGCTCCGCATCTGCCCGCGAGCGTTCATTTCGTGCCCGCGCACCCGGTCGCCGGCACCGAGCACTCGGGACCGGATTCCGGTTTCGCCGAGCTGTTCATCAACCGCTGGTGCATCCTGACGCCACCCGAGGGGACGGACACCGCCGCGGTGGACAGATTGCGCGCATTCTGGACCGCGATCGGCGCCAGGGTCGAAACCATGACGCCCGAGCATCACGACCTGGTGCTGGCGATCACCAGCCATCTGCCGCACCTGATCGCCTACACCATCGTCGGCACCGCGGACGAACTCGGCGAGGTCACGTCCTCGGAAGTGATGAAATTCTCCGCCGGCGGCTTTCGCGACTTCACCCGCATCGCGGCTTCCGATCCCACCATGTGGCGCGACGTTTTCCTGTCCAACAAGGACGCGGTGCTGGAAATGCTCGGCACCTTCAACGAGGACCTTTCCAAGCTGACGCGCGCCATGCGCCGTGGCGACGGAGAGGCGCTGTTCGAGCATTTCACCCGCACCCGCGCGATCCGCCGGGGCATCGTCGAGATCGGTCAGGATTCGGCGGCTCCGGATTTCGGGCGGCTGCAGACGAATGCGACCAAGAAGCCTTAAAAAAAGTGATTGCCGGACTTGATCCGGTAGCGTGCCGACTACCCCTCAAACCCTCTCCCGCAAGGGGAGAGGGAGCAGACTGGCTCCGCGGCTCCCGCTTCAGTCTGAACAGACACGCGCAGAACCTTCAGAACAGCGGCGGCGTCTGGGCGACCTTCAGCGGCCCGATGAAGACTGCGCCATTGACGAATCGCAACGGGAAGGAGCGCGCCTTCTTCCCCTCGAGCGTTGCCTCCTGACCGATCGCCGCAAGACCCGCTGTGACGCCGGCATTGGCGTTCTCGCGTACGGCCTTGCCCAATCCCGGAATCGCCCGGTCCAGCGCGCCGAACAGATTGTTGATGTCTTCTGTCTTCACCCCCGGCGCGACCTTGTCGAGAGTGCCCTGCGGAACGCCCTCCTCCAGCATTTGCTGGATTCCGAGCGCCGGGATGATCGCCTCGAATCCCGTCGCCGTCATATGCAGTTCTCCGTCAAGGTGTCCGTCGGCGGTGAGGCCAAGCGAGCCGGCGGCGATCGCAATCAGATCGCCCTGCTGGATGCGCGACTGCATGATCTCGACGCGGCCGCCCGTCGCCTGCAATTCGCGAAACCGCACTGGCCAGGGTTTGGGCGTGAAATCCTTCAACCCGTGCAGCATCGCGCGGACGTCCGCATCGAACGGCTTGGTCAGCACCGGATGAACGTCCCGAATCGTTGCTGCGGTCAATTCGAGAACGGTTTCGATCGTCGGGTGATCCGGCCGGGAGTCCTCCCCGATGCGGCCATGAAGCTCCACATGGCCGGCGCGTGCGACAGGGGTCTGCACAGAGGCCTCGACGCGATCAACCGTCGGATCGTCAAATACGAGGTCCGCGCTCTGCGGTGTGCCGGGCAAGCCGACAATGCTGCTGCGTGCGGTCTTCCAGTTGACGACCATCACCGGCTGTCCCTGCCGGTATAGCGTCGCCGGAGCCTTGAACTCCGCGATCAGCAATCTCGGAGTGTAGATCTGCGAGATCACAAAAATATCCCCGAGGCGTGCGGTCACCGGTGGCGCCTGGGCAGCGGCCTGATCGGCGGTCTGCGACCTCAGCTCGACGGTCGCATCCAAGCAGTGAACCTCCAGGCGGAACGGAAACCCCGCGACGGTCCGCTTGGCGCAATCATAGATGCGCCCGGACGCGGCTTCGCGCGCGCGCCAGGCGTCGACTGTCCGGTCGACCTGCGAAGCCGAATAGAACCAGAACGCGCTCCACGCTATGGCGGCGACGACCACCAGCGCGGGCATGACGAAAATGGGCCAAAGACGATGCTTTGAAGGGGGCGTGGTGGCGGCGGCCATGCAGGAAGGTACACTCGTGAATTTGTCAAATCGGCGGTTGCCTTGGAGAATAATCTTGCCGCTGCGGCAAAACCAGCCCTTTCAATTCCGCTTCGCCTGACAGCGCGGGTCTGCAATATTTCAGGGCAGGATGCTGGCAAAGAACCGCAACGCTCCAGGCATGCGCGATGAATGCTCAACGACAATTCGAGCCGGGTTCCGGCCATTCCGACACTGATTTCTGGGTGTTTGGCTACGGTTCGCTGATGTGGCGGCCGGGATTCGACTTTGCCGAGCAGGTGCCGGCGCGGCTGATCGGCGAGCACCGGGCGCTCTGCGTCTATTCGTTCGACCATCGCGGGACGCCGGAGAAGCCGGGACTGGTTCTCGGCCTCGACCGCGGCGGCGCCTGCCGCGGCATCGCGTTCCGCGTCGCGCCGAGCTGTCGCGAGGCCACCGTGGCTTACCTGCGCGGGCGCGAGCAGACCACCCACGTCTATCGCGAGGTGATGCGCTCCGTCTGGCTCGAGGACGACGCCCGCCGGCGGGTCAGCGCGCTGGCGTACGTTGTCGATCGCGGTCATGTCCAGTATGCCGGGCGACTGACGCTGGCGGAACAGGTTCGCTACGTCCGGCAGGGTCACGGCCGCTCCGGACACAATCGCGACTACGTGCTGTCCACGGTGAAGTCGATCGAGGCACAGGGCTTTCGCGACCCCAAACTTCATCAGTTGGCGGAATTGCTGCGCGACGATACGCCGGTGCGCGGTTAATCCTCCGCCTCCGGCACCCGTCCGAACAACCGCGCCTGCTCGCGCTGCTCCGCCTCGACCAGAGCAGTCGTCGCTCCTTCGATCGAGGCCGCCAGCCGCGACATGAATTCGTCGCGCCGCAACCCCGGCGGCAGCGGATCGAGGAACTCGACCGAAATCGTTCCGGGATAACGCAGGAACGTGCGGCGCGGCCAGCACAGGCCGGAATTGAGCGCCACCGGCATGCACGGCACCTTGGCCTCGGCATAGATCATGGCGACGCCGCTTTTATATGCCGGCGCCGCTCCGATCGGCCGCCGCGTTCCTTCGGGGAAAATCACGAGCTGACGCCCGAGACGCATCTGCTCTTGCGTCATCCGCGCCAGCATCTTGAGCGAGCGTATGCCGGCCTTGCGGTCGATGCCGATCATGCCGGTCTTCGCCAGGTACCAGCCGAAGAACGGAATCCACTTCAACTCGCGCTTGAGAATGAAAATCGGCTGATCGATGAGACTGAACAGCGCGAAAGTCTCCCACATCGACTGATGCTTCGCAGCGATGATCAGCGGCCCTTTCGGAATCCTTCCGGCGCCGAGAATCGTCACGCGCGTGCCGCAGATGACGCGCATCAGCCAGATGTTCCAGCGTCCCCAGGCTTTCGCCATTCCGACAAGGACCGCCCGCGGCATCACGAAGGTCGGCAGCGCGGCAATGATCCAGATCGCCATCGTCAGGTAGAACAGGACGTTGAAGACCAGCGAGCGCAGAAAGATCAAAATCATCAACGATCCAATGTCGTGGCGCCGGAAGCGGATCCGACCTGCCGCAAGGCAATGCTCTCATCAATAACCCGCGCGTCTTCCGATCGCAAAACCGGTTTCCACTTTGCGCTGGCGCGGCCGTTCGGATCGGGATCATACACTAACCGGAGGGTGGTCGTTTCGGCTCCGCCGATCCGGCAGAGGGGTCGGTGGTCTCGGGGAAAGGTTCGAGACCGATATAAGCCAGGCGAACCCGCGCCTCCGCGGCGAGGTATTTGACATATTCCGACAGCAACAGCCGCAAGGTAGCGCCGCTCGTCCACCACGGCTCTTCGCGCCACTTGTCTCCGATCACCGCAAACGGAATCAGGGTGGTGTCCGGCATCGCGTGCGACAATTCGACGATGGCGCGGGGCATGTGATAGTTGGAGGTCACCACGATCAGCGAGTGGAAACCCCGTTCGTCGACCCAGCGCCGCGTCTCGCTGGCATTGCTCCGGGTGTTGACCGCCGAACGATCGAGATCGACGCAGCATGTCAGCAGCCGTTGGCTGTCGGGCAGGGAGCGCGAAATATCGCTGACCCCGTTGGTGGGGTGAACGCCCGAGATCAGCAGCCGCTTGCCATAGCCGCCGGCCAGAAGCTCGATCGCGTCGGAAATCCGCGACGAGCCGCCGGTGAGCACGACGATGCCGTCGGCATTGCTGGCGGGTTTGGTTTCGACTCCACGCAGTTGCGACAGAAATCCGACGAAGCCCACTCCCGCCCCGACAAAGGCGATCCCGGCTACGGCAACCACCGCCGCGAGCATCCGGGCGCGACGCCGCGCCGGCGTCTGGCGCGTGGCATCCGGCTTGTCATGGCGCGCTTGTTCACTCATCCGTGCGATAGTCCTGGTCACCCCGACTTTAGTTCGTTTTAGGGCGAAGTGGAATCCGGTCGCGCCGGGGAAAGGCGTGAACCTGAAACAGCCACTCAGTCAATTTCGTCCAGCGTCGCAAACAAGGTGCGGCGGGCCGCCAGGGCGGTGATCGCCGCGATCAGCACCGTCTGCGCCGCCAGCACGAGATAGCCCGAAGGACGCAGCGAGAACGTGCCCAGCAGCGCCGCGAACTGGTCTCCGACAGGCGTTCCGGAAAACCAGGTGGCGATCGATTCGGAAAAGCCGAACATCAGCATGGCGGCGACGCAGCCGATCGCGCCGCCCTCGAACCCGAGCCGCAGGAAATGCCGAAGGAAGCGATTGGCGATGTAGCGATCGCTCGCGCCGACGAAATGCAGCACCTCGACAATCGGCCGATTGGCCGCCATGGCGCCGCGGGTTGCGAAGGATACTGAAATAATAGTGGCGATGATGACCAAAACGAGCACACCGATCCCGGCGAACACCGTCGCATTGGTCATCGACCGCATCCGGTTGATCCAGGCGCGATGGTCATCCACGCTGGCCGACGGCGCCACCTGCGTCACGCGGCCACGGAGTCCTTCAAGGTCGAGCCTGGTCCCCGGCGCCGCCCGCGCCACGATCATGCGCGGCACCGGCAGATCGTCAAGCGACAGGCCACTGCCGAGCCACGGCTCCAGCAGCCTGGCGGACTCCTCCCGGGTGTATGGCCTGACCTCAAGAATGCCCGGCTCGGCGCGCACGGCGCTGGCGACCGCGGTGACGTCGCGCTCGATGTCGCGCCCGGCGACCGGACGCACCTGAATGGTGATTTCGCTCGCGACGTCCGACTGCCATTCCGTCGCCGAGGCGCTGACCAGCAGAACCGCCCCGGTCGTGATCGAGGCGAGGAACGTCATGATGGCGACGACGGCGACCAGAGCACGGCCGGCGATCGAAGCGCGCGGCACGATCGGCGACATGTTGCGCGCGCGGGCCGGCACCTGCGGGCGTTCGCGCCCGAGGTCCATCAAAACGCCATGGTCGTCGCCGGTGTTACTCATAGACGTGCAGCCGTCCCTGATGCAGCACCAGACGCCGCGCATCGTACTGGTCCATCAGCGTGATATCGTGAGTGGCGATGATGACCGCCGTGCCGGATTTGTTCAGCTCGATGAACAGCCGCAGCAACCGCCGTCCGAGCGTCGGATCGACGTTGCCGGTCGGCTCGTCCGCCAGCAGGAGTTGCGGACGCGCGATCACCGCCCGAGCGATCGCCGCGCGCTGCTTCTCGCCGCCGGACAACACCGGCGGCAGCGCGTCCATGCGTTCGCCGAGCCCCACCCATTTCAGAAGATCGATGACTTCACGCCGGTAGGTCGACTCATCGCGCCCCATCACCCGGAACGGCAAGGCGACGTTCTCGTAAGTGGTCATGTGATCGAGCAGGCGAAAGTCCTGCAAGACGATGCCGATGCGCTTGCGCAGATCGGCGATCTCGTCCTTGCCAAGCAGCGAGACGTCCTGACCGAACAAATTGACCAGCCCCCGCGTCGGCCGCAGCGACAGAAACAACAGCCGCAGCAGCGACGTCTTTCCCGCTCCCGACGGGCCGGTGAGGAACTGAAAGGAATGGGCCGGAACCTGAAAGCTGAGATCGCGCAAAATCTCCGGGCCGAGCCCGTAGCGTAAGCCGACATTTTCGAATCGGATCAAGCCCGGCGCCCCGAATCCAAAGTTCGCAACATTCCTGGCGCATCCTTTCGCGAACCTTGGATTTGAAAGGACGTCAACGTGGGTCGTTCAGAAGTTCCCTTGACGGACTCCTTACGAAAATGAGGAGAATTTCCGATCCACCCCACAAACTCTGTTCGCGGGACGCGATCGGCCAAATCAAGCTGCCCGGACCTCGCGCGCCCCTGCGGAGATCGGGTCCGTTGTGCGTCGGTTATGGTTTCCGATTCGTTAACGGTCGGCGCATAGACTCCGGACAGCGTCATTTGCGGCGATTCGTCCATGCACATTATCTGCCCTCATTGTACGACATCCTACGCGGTCGACTCCGTAACTTTCGGCGATGCGGGCCGCACCGTGCGCTGCTCGCGCTGCAAGGAAACATGGCGGGCGATGCCCGAAAAGATCGCCGTTGCCGAGGCTCGCGTTCCTTCCATGGCGGAAGCGGACGAAGCGGCGGGATGGAGCGAACCCGCCCGGGCCATCCCCTCCGTCGACAGCCCTTCGATCGCCAGCGACCTGCCGGAAACCCCGGAACCCGGCGGCACGCAGCAGGAGCTTGCCGGCGCATGGACCTCGCCGGCGCAGCAGGACAATACGCCTCAGCCTCAGGCCAACAAGCGCCCGCTCACCTCGCGGCTCCGCGGATTGCTCAAGCCGAGGTTCGCATTGCGCCGGCCTGCGGTGAATCTGAACATCGTCTGCGCCGCGATGGCCGCCATGGTGCTGGCGCTGGTGATCTGGCGCGCCGAGATCGTGCGGCTGCTGCCGCAAACCGCAACGTTCTATCATCTGGCCGGGCTGGAGGTGAACTTGCGGGGGCTGGTGTTCAAGGACGTCAAGATGTCGAGCGAAACCGTCGACGGCAAACCCGTCCTGATCATCGAAGGGATGATCGTGGCGCAAACCCGCAAACCGGTTGAATTGCCGCGCCTGCGCTTCAGCGTCCGCGACGCACGCGGCACGGAGATCTATGCGTGGAACGCGGTGCTCGAACAGGCTGCGCTCAAGCCCGGCGAGAATGTCTGGTTCCGTTCGCGGCTGGCGTCACCGCCGCCGGAAGGCCGCAGCATCGACGTTCGTTTCTTCAACCGGCAGGATCTTGCCACGGGAAGCGGAGTGTAGCCGTGGCGCGCGTTCTCATCGCCGACGACGAGGATTCGATGCGGTCGCTGGTCGCCCGCGCCATCGCCATGGACAGCCACGAAACGGTGACCGCGGCCGACGGCGCGGAAGCGCTGGATATTCTGGCCGGCGACGCCAGCGCCTTCGATCTTCTGCTCACCGATATCAAGATGCCGATCATGGACGGCATCGCCCTGGCGCTGGCCGCCGCACGCGATTTCCCCGATCTGGTCATTCTGTTGATGACCGGATTTGCCGATCAGCGCGAGCGTGCATCGGGGCTCAACGCCATCGTGCACGACGTCGTCACCAAGCCGTTTTCGGTGGCCGATATCCGCACCGCCGTCGCCGATGCGCTGGCCGAACGACGCTCTCGCAACGATCAGTAATCCTTGAGCAGCCGCTCGATGTAGTCGAGTTCGATCTTCGGCCGTGACGGATCGGCGAAACGGCGGCGCAGCTCTTCGAGAATGCGACGGACCCGCTGCACGTCGATCTCGCCGGGAATCCTGACGCTCGAATCGTTGCCGAATTCCCGGCCACGCAACGGCCGCCCCAGCGGATCGGTCTGGTTGCCGCCGCTCTGCCGGTTGCCCGCCCGGCTGCCCGAACCGTCCTCGCCCTGCCCCTCGCCCTGCTGCATGGCTTCAGCGAGGCTCCGGGCGCCCTTGCGCAACGCCTCAAGCGCGCGGCCCTGCGCATCGACGGCGCCCTCGGCATTGCCTTCGCCAAGCCGTCCGCCGGCGTCGCCCATGGCGGTATCGGCCTGACCGAGACCATCCTCGCCCTGTCCAGCCTGCGATCCCTGCTCGCCGTCCTGACCGAGCCTGTCACGCTGACCCGGTCCCATGCCGCGCCGGGCCAGCTCCTGTTGCAATGTCCTCAGCCTGTCTTGCAGCGCCTGCTGGTCCTGCTGCAAGCCATCCATCGGATGGTGGCCATCCTGGCTGTTGTCGTGCATCCGGTCGCGCCGTGACTCCAGACCCTGCCTGAAGGTCCTGTCGCGCAACTGCTGCTGCTTGCGGATCATGTCGCCCAGCTCGTTCAGCGACTGCTGGACGTCTCCATCTTCGCTCTGGCCCGGCTGCGCCATCTGGAGATTCTCCAGCATCTGCTGCAATTGTTCGAGCAACTGCCTGGCGGCGTCCTTGTCGCCGGAGCGCGACAGCCGCTCCATGCGCTCGATCATGTTGTCGAGATCGCGCTGACTCATCACGCGGGTGTTGCGATCGAGCGGGCGCGCCAGTTGCTGCGGATTGTCGCGCATCTGTTCGGCCAGCTGCTTCAGATATTTGTCCAGCGCCGCGCGCAGGTTCTCGGTGAGCTTCTTGATCTCCTCGTCGCTTGCGCCGCGTTCCAGCGCCTCCTTGAGCGCGTCCTGCGCCGCACGCAGCGCCTTCTCGACGTCGGTGACATTGCCATCCTCGATGGTGACGGCGAGCGCCCAGAGGCTGCCGACGACCTCGCGCAACTGGGCGTCCGTGCGCGCGGCCTCGAGCTGTTTCGTCACGCTGTAAAGACCGAGGTACTCGCCCGTCTTCGGGGTGAACACTTCCGGCGCGATCAGAAGCGCATCGAGCGCGGTATAGACCGAAGAGTTCTGATTGGCGTCCAGCGCCAGAATCCGGCGCTGCTCGATCAGCGCGCGCGCCAGCGGCTTGGCGAACACGCGTTCCGGCAGACGCAGGTCGAGCGGCTCGCTGTGTCCCTCGTTGCCTGCGTCGTCGCGCGCGCTCAGCGTCAGGGTCACATCGGCGCCGGCATAGGGACTCTCGCTCAGGTCCTTGACGGTCTGCCCGATCCCGCTGCGGGGCCTGGCATTCGGCAACACCAGCGGAAATTGCGGCGGATCGAACAACGGGCGCGGGGCCGCATCGTTCTTCGCAGAGGAGTCGGTCCGGGCCGAAAAGACCGCGTGAGCTTCGGTCACGCCGTAGTCGTCCTCCATGCGATAGGACAGTTGCAGCAATCCACGCGCCTGACGTTCCGGATGCTTGGCCAGCGATATCGCCGGGACGCGATCGGGGATCGCATTGAATGTCCATGTCGGCTGCCCCGACGGCGCGCGCACATGCGCGGTGCCGTCCGTTGCGATGGTGAAGTGCCGCTCGTTGGTGCCTTCGGGAGCGTTATCGACGGGAGCCCTTTCAGTTACGCCGCCGCCGACCGCGACGTCGAGGCTGCCTCCGCTCGAACGGACGATCAGCGTGCTGCCCGCCGGGACCGGAAGCGCGGTATCGGGCGAGCCCGCATCCTTGTTCGTCGCGGACAGGATGATCGCAGGCTTGCCGGTATAAGGCGGCGGCGCGACCCAGGCATCGACCCTGACATTGGCCGGGGTCAACATGCCGTTCAAATCGAACGCGGCGGCCACCCGCTCGCTTCGCTCGCCCCCGGCGGCGATATAGGTCGCGATCATCAGCACCACCACCAGCGCGCGCAGCGCCCAGCGATCATGCATCGGCAAACGTGGCGAGGGCAGCCCGGCGCGGATGCGCTTGAGCGAAGCCAGCGTGCGTGCGCGCTGCGCCTGCCACAACGCCAGCGCGACCGGATCCCGCGTCGCGACCGTATCGGCGAGCGCGGTCACCGGCCGATGACGCAGACCGGCGCTGCGATCGAGCCGGCTCAGCCCTTCCTCGCTGGTGGGCCAGCGGAACCCAAGCGCAGGCACCACCGCCGCCAGCGCCAGCAGGACAAAGGCCGCCAGGGCAACGGCGCGCCCCGTCGGCGGCAGCTCGAGCCACAGCCCCGCCCACGATACCGCCAGGAACAGTCCGGCAACGGACAGCAGCCGCGCGAGGTGCGGCCAGGCTCTTTCCCATGCAATCGCCCATCTCGCGCGCCACAGGGCTCGCGCCAGGCCAAGCCGCGCCGCAGGCTCGCCGCGGTCCTGACTGGATGGATCTGGGGTTACGCCGGTCAACAAACTCTCCGGATTGCTGGAGCCATTCTGACGGAATCGAAGCCGGGCTCCAGCTTTTATTTTTGAAGCGTTTCTTGATGCGAACCGGTCCCCGCCTCGCTCGAAACGCCATAAAACAGCATCCTATCACGACGGCGGCAATGAGGCATCGGCTGACCGTGACGGGCTCACCCAACCGGCGCAGTGCGCTCGTCACCCCACCCCAGACCGAACTGGTCAAGTCCCTCCGCGAGAAAATCGCTCAGAAGCGGTTCGCCAAGCAGATAGCTGGCCGTCCGGGAGTTGTGTCCGTCTGCGGCTTCGCGTCGCAAATCCGTCCATTCGTCGATCGAGCCATCGCCCCGGCCGAGCCGCATCAGCGCGACCAGATCGATCTGCTCATCCTCGGACAGCGAATTGATGAACCCGGTGATTTCGCGAACCACCGGGTCGTCACCATTGTCGGTCAGCACATCGATCATGTTGTCGTCGGAGGCGTTTGAGCCGGAATCCGGGTCCGTCGACGCCTCCTTGGCATCGAATTCGCGCGCTTTCTCGATGAGAAAACCGACCTTTTCCGGCGAAATGGCAAGATCCGGCATTGGCGATACTCCTTTGTTCGAGAACGCCAACGCAAAGGCCGCCAGGTTGATCCCAATCACCGTGACGTGAAGCAATCGCAGGCAACGGAAATTTACGGGAAAGGCCCCGCGATCCGCTCCGGCCATCCTTGCGAAGCGGGGCAAACAGTTGTCGAATGCACGCTCGTTATTCCATGAACAATTCGACCAGAGACAAAGTCGAAGGGGCGCGACCGGCGCTCGAGGCATTTCATAATGAAGCTGATTTTCTCGCCGACCTCGCCCTTTGCACGCAAGGTTCGCATCGCCGCCATCGAGCTTGGGCTGATGGACGCCATCGAGCTGGTGCCGGCTGCCCTTGCGCCGGGCAAGCCCAACGACGAGTATGCGCGCGACGTCAATCCGCTGAAGAAATTGCCGGTGCTGATCCTCGATGACGGCAGCGTGATTCTCGATTCCTACGTCATCGTCGAATATCTCGACGAGATCGCCGGCGGCGGAAAGCTGATTCCGGCGTCGGGTCCGGCGCGCTGGAAGATCAAGACGGATCATGCGATCGCGCAAGGCATTCTCGATTCCATGGTGCTGTGCCGTTACGAGAAGGCGGCGCGCCCGAAGGAGTACTACTGGCAGGCATGGGCCGACGATCACTGGCATCGGGCTTGGACCGGCATGGCGCATTTCGACAGACAGAGCGACCTGCTGTCGCGACCGCTCGATGCCGCGCAGATCGCGCTCACCTGCGTGCTCGGCTACGCCGACTTCCGTTTTGCGGATAGCGGCTGGCGCAAGGCTTATCCGAACCTCGTCGCATTCCAAGACAAGATGATGCAGCGTCCTTCGGTGACGATTTCGGCGCCGCCCGCGGCGTGACAAGGTTCACATGCCGACCGGCCGGCTTCGTCCGAACGGTTCAGTCGAACAGGCTCGGCGTATAATTGACGGCCGCGCCCTCGATGGCCAACATTTTCAACTTGGTGGCGACGCCGCCGTTGGCCGAGAAGCCTCCCGGCTTGCCGCCGGCGGCGAGCACGCGATGGCACGGCACCACGATCGGGCACGGATTGTGGCCGAGGGCCTGACCGACGTCACGCGACAGTTCGACGCCGCCGAGCCGTTTGGCGATCTCGCCATAGGTCATGGTCCGGCCCGGCGCAATGGTGCGGGCGATGTCATAAACATCGCGATGGAAATCGGGAACGCCGTCGAGATCGAGCGCCACGCCGGACAGATCCCTCGGCTCGCCCTCGAGCAAGTCGATCATGCCGTCGATCGCGGCCCGTACGTTGGCGGGCGGGACCGCCTCCGCGATTTCGCCATAACGCTGGCGAATGCGCGTCCGGGTCTTGTTCTCGTCCGGCAGCGGCAGTTGCACGGCCCTGATGCCGCGCACAGTCCAGACGATGCCGCATGTGCCGATCGCGGTGTCGAACAGCGCGAACTTGCACTCCTTGACGCCTCCACTCATGGGCCGCTCCTTCTCCAAAGGCCCCCTCGTCGGGGAATCTGGGATTGGAGAATGCTGCGATCCACCCGGATTCCGACAGAAAAACCGCCCGGCGGAATGATCTTCGCCCGGTGAAAT
>JBIQHO010000391.1:0-3106 GCA_044508545.1 Bradyrhizobiaceae bacterium
GGCCGGGTTGACCTTGCGGTAGGTCGGCGGACTCGGCAGGTTCTTCGGCAACTGGCCGCCGGCTGCGTTGATGGCGCCCTGAACGTCGTTGGCGGCGCCGTCGATGTTGCGGTTGAGATCGAACTGGATCGTGATCGAGGTCGATCCGATCGAACTGGTCGAGGTCATCTGCGCGATGCCGGGAATCTGCGCCATTTGCCGCTCGAGCGGCTGCGCCACCGACGATGCCATGGTTTCGGGGCTTGCGCCGGGCAGGTTCGCCTGGACCTGGATGGTGGGGAAATCGACCTGCGGCAGCGGCGCGACCGGCAGCAGCGGGAACGCCACCAGTCCGACAAACAGAATGCCCGCCATCAGCAACGAGGTTGCGATGGGGTATCTGATAAACGGTGCGGAAATGCTGCCGTTCATTCTAGCGTCCCGATCCCGAAGTTCGCATGTCCCGCAGCAACCACGACGCGAGCTTCCGGACTAGCGGGCTTTGCCGTCGGACGGCTCGGTCTCCGCGACCGCCGTGGTCACGGCCGATCCCGGCTCAACCCGATATTGTCCAGCAACTATAACACGTTCTCCCGGGGTCAGGCCGCTCTCGATGACGGTGTTGCCGTCGATCGACTGGCCGACCTTGATCTTGCGAAACTCGGCCCTGTTGTCCTGATTGACGGCGTAGGCATAAAGCCCATCGGTTCCGTGCTTGACGGCGTCGTCGGGAACCACGACTGCGTTTTTCACCGTGGACACCAGCAGGCGGGTCGAGACCGACTGCCCGGGCCATAGGACGTGATCCTTATTCTCGAAAACCGCCTTGAGGCGAATGGTTCCGCTGGTGGTGTCGACCTGATTGTTGATCAGCATCAGCTTACCTTCTGAAAGCAGCCGCCTGCCGTCGGTAGAGTAGGCGATCGTCTTCGGCGATCCGGCGGCGAGGGCATCCTGGATCTGCGGGAGCTGCTCTTCCGGAGCGGTGAAGATCACGGCGATCGGCTCGATCTGCGCGATGGTGACGATGCCGGTCTGCGTCGAGGCGTTGACGATGTTGCCCTGATCCACCTGACGGAAGCCGGTGACGCCTGCGATCGGCGCGCGGATGTTGGTGTAATCGAGCTGGGTTTGCGCGTTGGCGATCGCGGCGTCATCCGCCGCGATCTGCGCGGTGAGCTGCTGCACGGTGGAGCGCTGGGTGTCGGTCTGCTGCCGGGTCGCGAATTCGCCGAGCTTGGTATAGCGCTGCAAGTCGAGATTGGCATTGGCGCGACTGGCTTCATCCTGCGCCTTCTTGGCCTTGGCCTGATCGAGCGCCGCCTGGAATGGCCGCGGATCGATATGGGCGAGCAGGTCGCCCTTCTGGACCAATTGGCCCTCCTTGAAGGCGATCCGGTCGATCTGACCGTCAACGCGGGTGCGGACTACGACGGTATTGAAACCCTGAACGGTCCCGAGCCCGGTGAGATAGACCGGAAAATCGTCTTTCCGCACGGTGGCGATCTTGACCGGAATCGCGCGCGCCTGCGCGGCGGTGTGATCGGCGCCGTTATGCTTTCCCGCGCCGTGCTGCCAAAGCGCGTAGCCGCCCGCCAGCGCGATCACCGCGACGAGGGAAGTCCAACCGAGAATTCGCGACCGTGACATGAGGGCTCGCGCTGAAAAATCCGGACTTCAAAAACTGTCCGGTTAGCCGTAGATAGATGCATGCATATAATGTGTAAACACACCATCCTTTGATAATTCTAAACAATCGGAAACCTTTAGGGCCAGCGTGCTGCCGATGTCTCTCGATTGCAAACGCCAGTTCGTCGCGCAATTGATCGAAAGCTCGCGCCTTGTGCGCAACTATATCGACCTGCGAGCCAAGGGCTGCGGGACCACGCGCGCGCAGTGGATTGTGCTGTTCCAGCTTCGTCAGAAGGAGGGCCTGTCGCAAGTCGATCTGGCCGACGTTCTGGAGCTGCAGCCGATTTCCCTGGTGCGGCTGCTCGACCGGCTGGTCGATCACGGCCTCCTGGAGCGCCGGCCGGACCCGCGGGATCGCCGGGCCAACCGTTTGTTTCTGACCGGGGCAGGGCGCCGGCTCGTCGACGATCTGGACAGCCTGCGCGACTCCATCGCCGCCGACGTCTTGCAGGGAATTCCGGCGGACACGATCGAAACCAGTCTCGAAGCCCTCCGGGCCATCAAGCACCGCATCAAGGGCGCCTCCGACAACAGTCCTGAAAATCCCGGCGGCGCCGCGGGCAAATAACGGCTGCGCGCGGCCGTCCGTCGAA
This sequence comes from Bradyrhizobiaceae bacterium, assembly GCA_044508545.1. Taxonomy (GTDB): domain Bacteria; phylum Pseudomonadota; class Alphaproteobacteria; order Rhizobiales; family Xanthobacteraceae; genus Nitrobacter. The sequence goes on from JBIQHO010000391.1 coordinate 2,265, forward strand.
ATGGTGTGGCTTGCGCGACGGTTCAGGCGATCGGGTTGTCAGCGGAGATCGCTTCTTTCATATCACCTTCGTTTGCAAACACCGCGCGATGCCGAAGCGCGCATAGCATAAAGGGAGGCGACGATGGACGAGCTGAACGGCCGGATGATGGCCTGCCAGATCATGATTACCGGTTTGATCGCCCGCGTGGCCAACAACTCTCCGGACCCGCTCCGTTTCCTGACCGATTTCCGCGACGAGATCAAAGCCGTGGTGCGGCAGGTCAACATTGCGGGGACGGACGACACCGACCGCATACGCAGCGTCGCGCAAGAGACCGTGGACGAAATGCTGTCGCTGATGAAGCCGCCGAGCGCCGGCTGATGATTGCCGGCGATTAGAATTGTTTCAAATACAGCGCAGTCAAGGGAATTGAATGCAAACTCCCGCGCCGGATTGGTCGAGTTATTTAGAATCGCTATGATTTAGATAGATTCAAAAAATGAACCGCCGCGGTTTCTCCGAAACGCGTTGACCCTCAAAATTTCGATCGATAGTGCTCCTCATGCGGTAAAACAGCGCAGCGTCAATAGAGCGCATTGACCTGTTACCAGATTTGGGGATCGCTTTATGAGCAATACAAGGATGCCGAGGTCGTTGCGGACGGTCGCAGCCGCTGACCCGATCGAGAAGTCGCCGGACGTCAACTCCGTCGGCAAGGTCTCCGCCGTTGCAGGACTCATCGCGGCCGCCTCCTTCTCGCCCGCCGAAGCGCAGCAATCCAGCCTCCCGCCGGTGACGATCGATGTCCCGGTCGCCCGTCCGCATCATGCTGCGCCGAAGCCCACGGCGGACCACGTCCG
>JBIQHO010000392.1:0-3073 GCA_044508545.1 Bradyrhizobiaceae bacterium
GAACCGCCGCGCGGGTGTAGGCGGTGGAGGTGCCGATGCCGATTTGAAACTCTAAGTGCTGCCCGCAAAGGGCGTCAATAGGCTGTAGAGGTTGGTTCTTCCTCCGGCCGCCTGAGCGCTTGTCATCGGGGGCTTCTGGATGATGGCCGCCGAATGGTTTGCTGCACGGCGTGGGGACCGAAGCGAGGTAACGTGGACCGTCGCCGTTGCCGTGGGGCTTGCTCAGTTCGTGGCAAGCGTCTTTCTATGCAGGTCCCGGTCAGGAGCCACGATCTTTGCCGCGATGCTGGCAGGAACCAGCGATCGAACCGTGGCAACCGAATTTGCCTGTCTGGTTGGCATACCGACCATGTATGCCGCGAGCGACCACGAACTATTGAACGAGTTTCGTCATGGAAACATCCGTGAAGATCGGGCGGCGCTCGGCGTTGCGTTCGCCGTCTCAAAGATTACGGCTTTCGTCGCCATTGAATGGTTGCTTAGTTACCGTCAGTCGCACCGCTTCACGGTCTTTGCCATCTAAAGAACCAAAGCTTGACCTGGTCGAGAAGCGCGGCGGCTACCAGGACCGCCGCGAGCGTTCCCGCCAGAACGGAGGTGGGGGCAGGCGCCATGAGCAAGCCGCCGCCCGCCAATATGCTCGCGAGGACGACGTTGCCGATGGTCGCGCCGGCCACATATTGGCTCGGCGGCATCGACCAGAGCCGGCCGGGCGTGCGCGTGATGTAGATGGTCGCCTGAGCGGAGTACATCAGGTAAGCGAACATGATCGTCTGGATTTGTGGCACCGGTAGATTCAAGACGGTGATCGCGAACCAGAGGATCGCGAACGCCAACACCAGCCATCCCACGGCGAGCATTCCGCCGAGCCGCGCGATCTGCCCGACGTCCCAGCGCTCCGGCTCCGACGCCAGCCAAGCCCGGTCCGTCGCCAGGGTGATGGTGACGACGTCGTTCAAGACGACGATCAGGGCAATCAGCACCAAAGGCACGAGAAAATAGCCGGTGAGGATATAGCCGATCGTCATCAGCGCGGCGAGTTCGACGGTCCGGGAAATCTTGGTGATGGTCCAGGTCAGCATGCGCCGGAACACGCGGCGGCCACCCGACACGACGGAGACGATGCCCTCAAGACCGGGTTGAAGCAGAACGAGTTGCGCGGCCGCTTTTGCCACGTCGGACGCCGCCTGCACGGCGATCCCGACCTCGGCCTGCTTCAAGGCGGGTGCATCGTTCACGCCGTCGCCGGTCATTCCGACGATCCGGCCACCATGTTGGAGCGATTGGACTAGGCGGAACTTCTCCTCCGGATAGAAGTTGGCGAAGCCATCGTATTGAAGCGGAGAATCCAGACCGCGATCGGCATCGGCAAAGCGGTCCCCAAGGCCCACCTGGCTGGCGACTGCCTTGGCGGTCGCGACGGTATCGCCCGTCACCATCAACACCCTGACGCCAAGCCCCTTGATCGCCTTGACGAGTACCCCGGCGTCCTCCCTGAGAGCATCGACAAACGCCATGACCCCCCGTATGCGCAGATCATCCTTCGGTCCTGCGGCGACGGCAAGGACGCGCGCGCCCGTGGCCGCCAGTTCTTCGACGCGCGCGGTGAAATCGGTCGGCTTGGCCGCCATTTCACCGACCACGGCGGGCGATCCGAGCACGACATGGATCGGTGCGCCATCGCCATCGGGCCGCAGATAAGCCTCGGAGCGCTTCGCCGCCGGATCGAACGGGATATGCTTCTCCCGCGTGAATTGCGGGATCGCCTGTTGCTCGACAGCATTCAGAATGGCGAGATCAACCGGGCTTTGCGATGACTCGTCGCAAGCGCCGGCCGCCCATGCGAGAACATCGCGCTCCGTCTCGCCCGACAGTCCGACGATCGCGCCGAGCGTCTGGCGATTCTGCGTCAGCGTGCCCGTCTTGTCGATGCACAAGACGTCCATCGTCGCGGCTTCCTTAACCGCCGAGAGCCCTGTGACGAGCACGCCTTCCTGCGCGAGTGAGCGCGCCTCGACTGCATTGGCGACGGTGAAGGCCGCCGGCATCGTGACCGGAACAGTCGCGATGATGAGAACCAGGAAGAAGGGAATGAGCGGCAGCAATTCTTCGCCGCGATGAAGGGCGACGGCCGCAAGGACCGCGGCGAGCACCGCGTCGATCGAGACGAGGTAACGCACCACGGAAAATAGCAGCTGTTCCAGATGGCTCGCGGAACTGGCGGTGCGGACCAACTCCGCCGTGCGCCCGAAATAGCTGTGCGAGCCGGTCGCAGAGACCGTCCCTGTCGCATTGCCGCGCCGAACGGTCGATCCGGAATAGATCGTCTCGCCCTGGCCGCGAGGAACCTGCGTCGATTCTCCGGTTAGGGTGGCCTGATCGACGTCGATGGCTCCTTCACCGATCACGCAATCGGCCGGGACCAGATCGCCCGTACCCACCGCGATGAAGTCGCCCGGCACGAGCTGACGGGCCGGGAGAGACTGCCAATCGCCGTTCCGGAGAACGCGCGCATTGACCCGAAGCCGGGTGCGCAGGAGATCAAGCGCGGAGTGTGCCCGGCGTTCATTCAAGCCGCCTAGAATGGCGCTGAAGGCCAGCCAACCGGCGATCATCGCCGGTTCGATCGTCTTGCCAAGGACGATCTCCAAAGCCAACGCCGCCTCAAGCATCCACGGGATCGGACCCCACAGCCGCTTGAGTATCGCCTTCAACGGACTTGAAGGCTGTTCACGAACTTCGTTGTAGCCATATTCGGTAAGTCGCGCCTGTACTTCCGAGTCCGAGAGGCCCTGTTCGTTATCGGCTGTCGTTTCCATAAGAAACCTTCACCCTGATTTGAGACAGTTCCTGGAGGTTCGGCGACCCGAGGCGAAGCGCCTCGGTTATAGGGCGGACCCGATCCACATGCCGAGTGCGGCGGCCGCGGTCGCCGCGACGAGCACGCCGAAGCCGTTCATGATCCCCGTGGTCACGCGGCGCTCCTGTAGGAGGCGAACCGTCTCGAAGCTGGCCGTGGAGAACGTCGTGTACCCGCCCAGGAACCCGACGCCCACGACCTTCTCGACCGGGT
>JBIQHO010000393.1:0-3064 GCA_044508545.1 Bradyrhizobiaceae bacterium
CAGGGCATCACCGGCTGGATTCACAACTGGAAGCGCAATGGCTGGCGCACCGCCGACCGGAAGCCGGTGAAGAACGCCGATCTGTGGCAGCGGCTCGACACCGCGCTTCAGCCCCATCAGGTGCGATGGCACTGGATCAAGGGTCACGATGGCCACGCGGAAAACGAGCGCGCCGATCAGCTCGCGCGCGAAGGCGTGGCGATGGCGCGGCTGAAGTGATTTCTCTCTGCTTTGCGGGAGTGGATGCGTGGCCGAGGCGGAGGCGGGTGAGTTACGCAAGCGCTGGGGCAGACCAGGCGAAAGCGATTCTACTTTACCAGTTCATTTTTTGCCGGGTGCGCTTTTTGATGCCATGTCCAAGCCGTCTCGATGACCGTTGACAGGTCCGAGTATTTTGGAATGAATCCGAGTATTTCGCGCGCGGCGGAAGGATCCGCGACCAGATAAGTTGGATCACCCGGTCGGCGCTGCTTAACCGCATGTGGCACATCCCTGCCTGTGACGCGCTTGATGGTCGCCAGGATTTCGCGCACGGAAAAGCCGGAGCCGGTACCCAGGTTGAAGCTTCCGCCTGAATGTCCTTTCTCCAGCAGTTTTAAAGCAGCTACATGAGCTGCAGCGAGGTCGCTGACATGGATGTAGTCGCGGATCGCGGTCTTGTCAGGCGTATCGTAGTCGTCGCCGAATATGGCGAAGTCATCAATATATCCCTGGAGCGCCATCATTGCTCGCGGGATAAGGTGAGTTTCGTTGGCGCGCCATTCCCCGATATCACCGGCCGGATCAGCGCCGCTTGCGTTGAAATAGCGCAGACAGAATGCGCCAAAGCCATAAGCCGTCCGATAGTCCGACAGGATGCGTTCGATCATCCATTTCGAGGCGCCATACGGATTGATTGGATTGCAGGGGAAGTCCTCGGGAAGAGCTTTGCTGTCAGCATTGCCGTACACGGCTCCCGTGGAAGAGAATACGATACGGCGACAGTCGGCCTCGCGCATCGCTTGCAACAGCGAGAGCGTACCGACAACGTTGTTCACGTAGTATTTCTGTGGATCGGAAACGGATTCGCCCACCAAGCTTGCGGCCGCAAAGTGCATGACAGCGGTGATACTGTACTTTTTGAGAGCGGCAACAATTCGTTCTTTCTGAACAAGGTCACCCACCACCAACTCAGCCCGGACAAAGCTGCGGTGACCAGTCGAAAGATTGTCGTAGACAATCGGTTCGTAGCCCGCTGCTTCGAGCGCGCGGCAACAATGCGATCCAATGTAACCTGCCCCGCCAGTGACGAGAATGCATGTTTTTCCCATCTTGTCTCTGCTGATATCTGCCTTGAAAGATCGCTGATTTGAACGAAACCCGGCGCTCATGTCTTGCGCTGCGCTCGACCGTCACTCCTGCGCTCAGTGCCAAACATGCTCAAGGATCGCCTGCGAGATAACTCAATAATATACTTCTTGATCCCGCTTCTAAAAACTCCACCCGCACTACGATGAGTTAGCGATCGAGCTTCGAACTGTCGATAACCTTAATAAACCATATCAGTTGCGCAGACTGGTCTTTGGAATGGTGATCAACAGACTACGGTCGCCAGTTGCGCCTGGACAGAAATCTTGATCCTGAGGCAACAGACCAATGTGTTGCGGCGAACCTGCCACACTCATCGGTCTCTCAGGAACAGAAGACGAGAGAGAAAAGTCAGAGCTGCCCCAGCAGTGCGTCGCCGCCGGAGACCTCGACCTTGCCGGGCGAGTCCTCGACGTTCAGCTTCTTCACGACGCCGTCCTCGATCAGCATGGAGTAGCGCTTGGAGCGGATGCCAAGGCCCTTTTCGGAGCCATCGAACTCCATGCCGATCGCCTTGGCGAACTCGGCGTTGCCGTCGGCAAGGAACACCGCCTCGTTGCGCGGGTCGGTATCGCGCTTCCAGGCGTTCAGGACGAACACGTCGTTGACGGAGACGATTGCGATCTCGTTCACGCCCTTGTCCTTGATGGCGCCGGCGCTGGCGAAAATGCTCGGCAGATGCTGCTTATGACAGGTACCGGTATAGGCGCCGGGCACCGCGAACAACGCCACCTTTTTGCCCTTGAAGATATCGGGAGTGCTTTTGGCCTGAACTCCGTCCTCCGTCATGATGCGGAACGTCGCGTCGGGCAGGCGGTCGCCAACTTTGATGGACATGGTCGGATCTCCTTGGACATGTGGCGCGTGAGTGGATCGGGAGGGCGTAGTCACGATATGGCGCGGATGCAAAACGGGCCATTCACCCTCCATCATTAACGCGTTTTTGGGCGAAGCAGAACACACGACAAAGCAAAGGGGCTATCCGGCGAATCCGCCCGCGTCGAGAAAGGCCTGTTCCTCTGCGCTCGTCGGGCGACCGAGCAGGGCGTTGCGGTGCGGAAAACGGCCGAAGCGGCGGATGATGTCGGCATGGAGTTCCGCGAATTTGAGATTTTCCGGCCGGCCGCGGCTGCGAAACAGCGCGACGCAGCGATCCTGGTCGGCGAGTCGCTCCGAATGCATGAACGGCATATAAAGGAATTCGATGAGGTCCGGCGCGATGCGCGCGTCGGCTCCGCGACCGATGGCGCGCGCGGCGACGGCCAGCGCCTGGCCGTCGGTGGAAAAGGTCCGGGCGTCGCCGCGAAATATGTTGCGCGGAAACTGATCGAGCACGATGACGAGCGCCAGCGCGCCGTCGTCGGTCATCTCCCACGCGGCAAGTTCGCCCGCGCGCGCTGCCTCCCAAAGCCTCAGAAAGCGGTGGCGCACTTCGGCGTCGAATGCCTCGTCCTTGGTATACCATTTGGCCGTGCCGGCATTGCGCCAGAAGGCGAGGACGTCGGCGGGAGAGGGAAGATTATCTTGCGACACGAGGGAGGGACACCTGGCTTACTTCTGCCCGTTCACGGGGAGAGGCCGCTTTGCTTTCCTGACGCAGTTGGTGGCGGAGAATCTTACCGACATTGGATTTCGGCAGTGAGTCGCGGAATTCGATCTGCCTCGGCACCTTGTAGCTCGTCAGTTCGGTACGCGCGAACTTGATGATATCACCGGA
>JBIQHO010000394.1:0-3046 GCA_044508545.1 Bradyrhizobiaceae bacterium
CGAAATGTTCACCGTGCAGCGGCTGATGGACAATGCTGCTCTCGCAGCGCGCGGACTGCACGAGTTCGACGCCTGGGCGTCCACCTTCGGCGACACCTCGACGGAACTCGAGCTGCAGCCGTCCGGCAAATACAAGCCGGTCACGCGCTTTGCCCAGTTCGTCAACGTCCCCGAGCTGATCGCCATGTTCCGGTCCTTCGCGGACGTGGTGCAGCCCGCCGACCTGCGGAAATATGTGAAAGTTCCGGAGATCGCCGGCGGCAAGCGGCAGATCATCACGGCGGAGCCGACCACTGCCTTCAAGGCCTATCAGCGTCACCTCGATGATCGTATCAAGGCCATCGAAGAGCGCGAGGGTCCGGCGCAGCCCGGCGACGATATCCTGCTCTCGGTCATCACCGATGGCCGCCATGCCGCGATCGACCTGCGCCTGGTCATGCCGGCCATGGACAATGAGGATGACAACAAGCTCAACGCGCTTGTCCGAAACACCTTCCGCATCTGGCAGGAGACGGCCGAGAACGAATATGTCCGCAAGGACGGCAAGCCCTTCGACAAGTCCGGCGCCGGCCAGCTCATCTTCTCCGATCTCGGCACCATCAATGTCGAAGCCTCCCGCGGCTTCTCGGCCTATCGCTGGATCCGCGACGAGCTCGTCCGCCTCGGTGTGCCGCCGTCGGAAATCGCCTTCATGCAGGACTTCAAGAAGTCGGAGGCCAAGCAGCGGCTGTTCAACGAGTTCAATGCCGGCAAGGTCCGCATCCTGATCGGGTCGTCCGAAACCATGGGCACCGGCGTCAATGTGCAGGCGCGGCTGAAGGCGCTGCACCATCTCGACGTTCCCTGGCTCCCCTCCCAGATCGAGCAGCGCGAAGGCCGCATCATCCGCCAGGGCAATCAGCACGACGAAATCGGACTCTATGCCTATGCGACGCTCGGTTCACTCGACGCCACCATGTGGCAGAACAATGAGCGCAAGGCCCGGTTCATCGCGGCGGCTCTATCGGGCGACACGTCCATTCGCCGCCTCGAGGATATGGGCGAGGGGCAGGCCAACCAGTTCGCCATGGCCAAGGCCATCGCATCGGGCGATCAGCGCCTGATGCAAAAGGCAGGGCTTGAGGCCGAGATCGCCCGTCTCGACCGGCTCCATGCCGCCCATATCGACGACCAGCACGCCATCCGCCGCCAGGTCCGCGACGCGGAGCGCGAGATCGAGCTTTCGAGCCGGCGCATCGCCGAAATCGGAACGGACATCGCGCGTCTGGTGTCGACCGCTGGCGATGCCTTCACAATGACCGTCACCGGAACCTCCTTCACCGAACGCAAGCTCGCCGGCCGCGCCTTGATGAAGGAGATCCTCACCCTTGTTCAGCTCAGCCAAGAGGGCGAGGTCGTCATAGCCGCGATTGGCGGCTTCGACCTGGAGTTCTCAGGCGAGCGCTTCGGCCGGGACGGGTATCGCTACACCACGGTGCTGATGCGCTCCGGCGCCGACTACGAGATCGACCTTGCCGTCACGGTCACGCCGCTCGGCGCGATTGCTCGCCTCGAGCATGCTCTGTCGAACTTCGAGGGCGAGCAGGATAATTATCGCTGTCGGCTGGAGGATGCCCGCCGGCGTGTAGCCTCCTATCAGCCACGTATTGGCGAAACTTTCGCCTTCGAGGCCGAGCTTGAACTGAAGCGGGAGCAGTTGGCCGATCTCGAAGCCGATCTCGCCGCCAGCACGGATGACGGTCCCGGCGTTGTGGTAGGGGCGGCTGATCATGCGACCCGCCAGGCGGCATGAATGGAAACCCGCTTTCCCGCCCTAAACCTAAATGCGGTTCTTGAGATCTTCGAGGCTGGCAAGCTGCTGGCGCCTGCTGGCGACGGCTTCGCCAAGCAGCGCCCCAAGCTTGTCGTTGTACGCCTCGATCTGCTTTGTCGAGGTTTCCACATATTCGCGCAAGAGCTGCTCCTGGCGATCGATCTCCCGCTTCAACGTCTCGGCGTCGTTCCGACCTGACATGCCGATAATGACCCGCCGGTTGCTGATTTCGCCATGAGGCAGGGTGGTTGAGTATGGATTGGTCCGCAACCTAAACAGGCCAGGGTCGCCGGAGAACGCGAAGCTACGAGTTGCACGAACTCCGTCGATCTCCACCATCCCGTCAAACATGTCGTGGACCCGCACGCGTGCCTCCTGCGCGTCCTTTTGTGGATTGTCGAAGTCCACCTTTAGCGGGGCGACACGAGCCTCGGGCAAAAGGGCGTGCACGATCTCCGCGTCAGACTTGATCAAGTCCACCCTGCTGACTTTCTGGCGGACGTGGTTGCCGACTGCGCCCTCCTGTGCGCGCAGGTACCGGTCGAGCGACTCTTCGAGAAACAGTACGTTGCCGATGATCATCGGACCTCCTATAGGCGCCGCGTAACGCGTGTTGCAGATTGATCGGGACTCACGAAAGCGCCTTGCGCAATGATCGAAGGAGCGCCTCGGCGTCATCGATCTTTTTCAGGATGTCGGGGTCGCCCTTGAGATCCTGCAACGTGGTCCAGGGTACCCCCTTCATCGCTTCAACCGCGGCCTCCAGATCCCCGGACAATCCGCCCTTTGGCTTCTTCTCGGTGGGTCCCAGACGCAACATTGCAGAATCGAGATCCCCCGCGTCGCTGAGGAAATGCGCGCGTGCCACCGGATCGGGGAGGATCGATCGTAGTTTGCGCAGGTCCTTGGAGTTGGTTATGCGCTTGTCGTTCACCTTCTTGACGACGGCGTCGACGATGCTGGGAGTGAACAGCTTCTTGCTGACGCCCATCATCTCACGCGCCCAGGTGATGGCGGCGCTTGGGTCGCGAAGGCTGGTGAACTTCTCCGACAGCTCGAAAATATCGACCAGTTTGTCCAGTTCCCGAACGGTGATTCCGAGTATGTTCGCGGCGCTGGCGCGTCCCATCAGGTCGACAAGGCGGTAGGCCACCATTTCCTTCTCTTTGGCGTCCCATTGTTGATTTCCGCTGAGAGCTGACCCGGGATTTTCGCCGAGAAGTGACCCGCCTT
>JBIQHO010000395.1:0-2159 GCA_044508545.1 Bradyrhizobiaceae bacterium
TTCCGCACCGTCACCCTGTCGCCGTGAAACAACATGGCGTAGGTGACCCGCGACAGGCTTTCGTTGATATCACGGGTCTGCCGCGCGAGCTGCGCGAAGGGACCGGTGCTAACGTAGCTGGCGAGATAGGCGCGCAGGCTTCGCAAACCCGGCGAGCGCAGGGCGAGCGGCCGCAGCGCGTTCAGCAGCGCGGCGACGCCATCGCAATATGCGGTGATGGCCCGCTGGATCACCGTGTTGCGATGGCATTGGGACGAGATTTTTTCGGCGTCGTCGAGGTCGGCGTGCACCGCACGCATGGTACTGGAGAATTCCGGGAACACTCTGAACGTCTCGGGCTGCTCAAGATCCGCGAACACAGCCTGACGATAGCGGACAATCTCCTCGCTTCTGTAAGGCGCGTAGAAGATTGGCCGGAGAACGTCTTCGTCGCGCTTGGCGACCACCGATGCGACGATCTGATCGAGGTTGAGATCGACGAAGCACGCCGGAATCTCGCGCACCTCGCGGCGAAGAGCCTCGAGTCCCGGTGGGAACAGAATGGTCTGAAAGGCAGATGCCTCATCCCGTGCGTCGCATGCAGGCCGCAACGCCTCGCTCCGCGGGCGGCAATCCACGTCAAGATATGGAACCGGGTGGTTGTCCCTCATGATGACCCTGCCTTGGCGCCGGATCGTGGCGCACGTTTCAAACGGCAGGAGTCATCAGCATCCAAGGCGTAACAGGGGACTCCATCCCTTTAAGTAAATTTAGGTCAGTCGGTGCGAACCGTCAATGCCGCCACCCGACGCCGAACGGCGATGAAGATCGGAATGGCCGCGAGTTGGGTGGCCAAACAGAATACAATCGTCGCCATCGGTGACGTGTCATAGAGAATGCCGATCGCGGCGCTGCCGACAAACCAGGCGATGCCATAGCCTGCCGTGAACAGGCCGAAGGCGGAAGCCCTGCGCCGGACCGGAACCATCGGCGCGACAGCGGCCGGGATGATGGATTCATGCACGCCCATGCCGATGCCCCAGATCGCGGCGCCGATCAGTCCCGCCCAGAACCCGCCGAGGAAAACCAGTGGCGAAAAAAGGGCGGCCACCATTGTCAGTCCGACGAGAACGGAGAAGCCGAGCCGGTCGAACAGCCGGCCGAAAACCAGCGAACTGGTGCCGCTGACTGCCATTGCCACCGCGTAGAAAATAGCGACCCATTCGTCGGGAACGCTGTGCGTCCGGCTGAAGTGATAAGCGATCAACGGATAGTCGGCGAAACCGGCCGCGACCAGCGCCGCGCCGGCGAGATAGAGCCAGAAGGTTTTCGGCAGCCCCTCGGCGTCGATTCCGGGCGGGGTGGAGTCGAGATCCTGCGGTCGCGGATACAGCAGGCGCGCAGCGGCGACCAGCGCGAGGTTGATGAATGCCGGGACCAACAGCACCGCGAACGCGGTGTGATAGCTGCCATGTCTAGCAAGAATGGCGGCGACAATAAACGGCCCGAGCATTGCGCCGAACTGGTCGAGCGCCTCGTGCAGGCCGAAAACGAAACCGTAGCCGCCCGCCTGCTTCGCGGCGCAGGACAGCATCACATCGCGGGGCGGATTGCGGATCGCTTTTCCGACCCGCTCAAGAATAATGAGAACCGCCGCCGCCGGCCAGCTTGCGGTGAGGGCGAGAGCCGGCACTGCCGCCATCTGCACGACATAGCCGAGGATGGTGATCGGCCAGAACCGGCCGGTTGCGTCCGCCCATCGGCCGGACACCAGGCGGAAGCCGTATCCCAGCAGTTCCCCGAAGCCGGTGACGATGCCTACCACGGTCGCGGTCGCGCCGAGCGTTTCGAGATAGGGGCCGAGAATGCTGCGCGCGCCTTCATAGGTGAAATCGGCGAAGAAGCTGAGGATACCGATCAGCACGACAAAGCGGATCGCGATGTATCTTGTGTTGGGATCGCGGGTCGGCGGCGAATCCTGTTGGGCCATGAGGCGGGTCCCTTCGTGCTGTGCACGATATGCGGTGGCCGCAAGGCGCAACGGTGCCCCCACCGCAAGTGAATGCGGCAGGAGTCATCAGCACCGAGGCGGTTGACGAAAGGGAGACTCCATTCCCCGCGTCATGCTTGCGTGGCCGGTGCCGGGCGTCAAGTGGGGCGTTCTATACAAGTCAAATAAG
>JBIQHO010000395.1:2169-3036 GCA_044508545.1 Bradyrhizobiaceae bacterium
CAAGCGGTCCAGGCGCATCAGGCCCGACCGATGGCGCGAGGATTGCGCATGACGTACGCTTCATCTATGTTGAGGATAGGGGATGGAGTCCCCCTTCAACTGCCTTGGGCTGATGACTCCTGCCACGTTGACCGTGGTGGGAAGCCGTTGCCCGGCCGTCACTGCTTTCTCCGTGGTTGACACGACATGGAGAGGCATCGATGCAGGCAGGCCAGCGACGCGCCCGATTTCGCTCCCGCGCCACAAAAGTTCGCATCGTGCCCGAAAAACGGAGGCACGGATGACGACCATCATTCTGACGCGCCATGGCCATGTCGCAGGTATCAATCCGCCGCGCTTTCGCGGTCAATGTCCGCTGTCCCTCACCGAACAGGGCCTTCATGAGGCAGCGATGACGGCGGAGCGCATCGCCACGACGTGGCGTCCCGCGGCGGTTCGAACCAGTCCGCTCGAACGCTGCATGGTAACCGGCGGCAAGATCGCGCGGGCGTGCGGCCTGGAGGCCACGTCCACCGACGGGCTGCTCGACCTCCATTACGGCGACTGGCAAGGGCGGACCCACGACGAGATCAGTGCGCAATGGCCCCATCTTTATTCGCTATGGCGAACCTCGCCCCATCTCGTGCGGTTTCCGGCCGGTGAATCGTTGCAGGACATCGTGCTGCGATCCGCCGATGTCTTCCGCAGCACGATCGAGGAATTTCCTGACGATACGGTGGTTCTGGTCGGCCATGACAGCGTCAACCGAGCGTTGCTGCTGCAACTTCTCGACCAGCCGCTGTCGGCTTACTGGAAACTGGCGCAGGATCCGTGCTGCATTAACGTGATCGAATACGATAGCGATACGGCGCGCATCGTTGCGATCAA
>JBIQHO010000396.1:0-3031 GCA_044508545.1 Bradyrhizobiaceae bacterium
TTTCAGCTTCTCGACCTCGCCGACGAAGGCCTGCGGATCGAACACCACGCCGTTGCCGATGATCGACAGCTTCGACGAGCGAACCACGCCCGAGGGCAGCAGCGCCAGCTTGTAGGTGTTGCCGTCGATAACGAGCGTATGACCGGCATTGTGGCCGCCCTGGAAGCGAACGACGATATCCGCCTGCTCCGACAACCAATCGACGATCTTGCCCTTTCCCTCGTCGCCCCATTGGGCACCGACGACGACAACGTTGGTCATTTTCGCGGAAATTCCTTGCAAAGGTGAGACGCGGCTCGTGACGTGAATTCGGCATTCGCGACTCACCTAGCCGCGCATCCGGGAACTCGCAAGGCCATGAAGCGAGCTTCCGATCACCGGCCGAAACACGACAGACGCAATTCGGACCCGCCAGCATGTGAGGCGTCCCATCGGATAAAGGATGCGTGACGTGGACGCAAGCGGGAACGGCCCTTTCCGGAGCATTCAAGACCTCCTCCAAACTGTTGATTCGCCCTCAAAATCCATTCCGGCAAATCGGCCCCAGAAGCCTCGCGCCGGCCCGTGGGTTTGGCGGCGTCGGCGCGGCGTTACGGGCTGCGACAATCGCGCATTCTTCCGCCGCCACGCGCGTTATCCGTGGGCACGGCTCGTGCGGCCAGCCGTTTGCACCAGGTCCAGCGCCTGCCATAGTTTCAGGCAACGCTCGGCCGCAGGTTTGCCGCTCAAACGGCGAGACGAATAGGGAGGAGCAGCAAATGCCCGGTCGGATGTCCCCTCATGCCTGCGTCACAGCGATGCTGTTGGCATTGGTGCTCGCCTCTGCCGTCCGCGCCGACGATGCGGCACACGTCGCGCCAGCGCATCAGGCAGAGGCGAAGCCGTCCGCCTCAAAGGCCGACGGCGGCAACGCGCACGGCGGACCCGCTGCACCCGCGAACGATCATCGTTTGCCGCCAGCCGCCACCACCAGGCACAAACTCGCGCTGCCCGGCCGCACGCTGGCTTTCACCGCAACCGCGGGCGCGATTCGCATTTTCGACGACAAGGGCGAACCGCAGGCGGACATCGCCACGACTACCTATCAGCTCGACGGCGCCGATCCCCGCAGCCGCCCGGTAACCTTCTTGTTCAACGGCGGGCCCGGCGCCTCCTCGGCGTGGCTGCAATTCGGCAGCAACGGCCCCTGGCGCATCGCGATGGACCGCGCGATCGCCAATGCCGCAACCCCGCTGGCGCTCGAACCGAACGCAGAAACCTGGCTCGACTTCACCGACCTTGTCTTCATCGATCCGCTCGGCACCGGCTACAGCCGCATGATCGCGACCGGCGACGAGGCACGGAAACGCTTCTTCACGGTCGACGGCGATGTGGCCTCGATCGCGCTGGTGATCCGCCGCTGGCTGGAGCAAGCCGATCGGATGCAGTCGCCGAAGTTCATCGCCGGCGAAAGCTATGGCGGCATTCGCGGGCCGAAGGTCGTCCGCAATCTCCAGACCCGGCAAGGGGTCGCCGTCAACGGGCTGGTTCTGATCTCGCCGGCGCTCGACTTCGGCGACGTGCTGGGCACCGGACTGTCGCGGTTCGTAACAAGCCTCCCGAGCATGGCGGCGGTCGCACGGGACAACGAGAAGCGCGGAGTGGTGATTCGCGCCGACATGGCCGACGTCGAAGCCTATGCGAGGGGCGAGTTTCTCAGCGATCTCGTCAAGGGGCAGGCCGATGCGGAGGCGACGCGACGGCTTGCCGACCGCTTCGCGTCATTGACCGGAATCGATCAGGCGGAGAGCCGGCGCCTCGCCGGGCGGTTCGACGTCAGCGAATTCCGTCGCGCCTTCGATCGACGTAACGGCAAGGTGACCGGACGCTACGACGGGTCGGTTCTCGGCTTCGATCCCTATCCCGACTCGACCAACAGCGACTTCAACGATCCCTCGGAGGAACCGCTGCTGGCCGCGCTGACATCGGCGGCGTTCGAGCTTTATGCGCACAAGCTGAACTGGCGGCCGGACGGCTCCTATGAACTGCTCAGCCGCGCCGTCAACCGGGAGTGGGATTTCGGCAAGCACCGGACTTCCGTCGAGTCGGTGTCCGACATCCGCGAACTGCTCGCGGCAAACCCGCAATTCAAGATCCTGGTCGCGCACGGACTGTTCGATCTGGCGACGCCCTATTTCGCGTCCCAGATACGCCTCGATCAATTGCCGACCTTCGGCTCGCGCGACCGCGTCAGGCTCATGGTCTATCCCGGCGGCCACATGTTCTATTCGCACGACGGTTCGCGTCAGGCGCTACGCGACGAGGTTCGCACGCTGATGAAGTGATACGCCTACCGGGATGATCACCGCATTATCGCGAAGGCACGTCGATCGGCTGGCAATTGGATCGACCCGACATCACGCAGTCCTGGATGCGGCTGGCAGATCCGAGTTCGCGCGCGAGCCAGAGGCCAACCACCAGCAGCACGACGATAATGATCAGTCCCGCCACCGCGCCGCGGCGGCCTCCCCCGCCGGGCTCGGGATCGTGTTTCGGAGCAGGCTTATCCATCGGATAACTCCTCCCTCGATCGGATGGCGCTGGCGTGGCGTTCCCTTCGCGCCAATGACTTTCGCTGTCAGAACGTCAGCGCCTTCACCTGCTTGACCTGCGGTAGCGCCTTCACCTTCGCGAGCACGTTCTCCGGCACATTACCGTCGACCTCGACCAGCGCGATGGCGTCGCCGCCCTGGCTGTGACGGCCAAGATTGAACGTCGCGATGTTGACGCCCGCGTCACCGAGCAGCGAGGCGAACTTGCCGATGAAACCCGGCTTGTCCTCATTGGTGACATAGATCATCGACTTGCCGAACTCGGCATCGACGCGGATGCCCTTGATGTCCACCAGGCGCGGCTTGCCGTCGGCATAGACCGTTCCCGACACCGAACGCTCCTGCCGTTCGGTCGCGACCGTCACCGTGATGACGCTTTCGTAGTCGCTCTGCGCGGCGCGCACCACCTCGTCCACCACCATGCCGCGCTCCTTGGCGAC
>JBIQHO010000014.1:0-14401 GCA_044508545.1 Bradyrhizobiaceae bacterium
CTGATGGCCAAGTCCTCATGGCCAAGTCTTGATGGCTAAGTCTTGATGGCGACGACCGCTGCGCGCGGCGGACGCTCGAAGGCCGCGGCCCGCAGTTCAACCAAAAAACGCCGGCCGGCGCGCGCGACCGCCAAATCCACAAATCGGGACGCCGCCAAGGCTGCGGCAGCCGAACTCGCGACGGTTTACGACTATGTCCGCTTCGCCGTCGCAAGGCTGAAGCGGGCGGGCGTCGCCTTCGCGCACGGCACCACTGATCCGGTTGCGGAGGCGGCCTTTCTGGTCGGCGAAGCCATGAACCTGCATCCGGACGAGGTTGAACCGAACGCCGCGCGGCGCGTGCCGAAGGCGGCAGGCCGACGCATCCTCGACTGGATCGAGCAGCGCATCACGACCCGCAAGCCTGCCGCCTATCTCGTCAACAGGATGTACATGCGCGGGCTGCCGTTTTATGTCGACGAGCGCGTGATCGTGCCGCGCTCGTTCATCGGCGAAATCCTCGACTCCCATTTCGGCGACGACGATGTGCTGCGTCTGCGCGATCCCGTAACCATCACTCGCGTACTCGATCTCTGCACCGGCTCGGGATGCCTTGCCGTTCTGGCCGCGCGCGCATTTCCGAATGCGAGGATCGATGCGGCCGATCTGTCGGAAGACGCGCTCGCGGTCGCCGCGCGCAATGTCCGCGAGCACGGCCTGGAAAATCGCATCACGCTGCTGCAAGGCGACCTGTTCGCGGCGCTCAGGGACCAGCGGTACGATCTCATCATCTCGAACCCTCCCTATGTCGATGCGAAAGGCATGGCGGGCCTGCCGCGCGAATGCCTTGCGGAGCCGAGGATGGCGTTCGACGGCGGCGCCGACGGCATCGACCTGGTGCGGCGGATCATCGACGGCGCCAAAATTCACCTTTCGCCCGGCGGCGGACTTTTGTGCGAGGTCGGCCGCTGCAAGCCGGCGATCGAGAAAGCGTACCCTCGTGCCGATTTCCTCTGGCTCGACACGGAGGAGTCCGAAGGTGAAGTGTTCTGGATCGAGGCGGCCGCGCTTGCGGATGTCGTGTCCGCATGACAGCCGGTCGGCGCGGCAGATCGCCTTGCGCCTTCCGCCTCTGGCAAAATCGCCGGAGTTCACTTAATTATGCGCGGTCCAGCGAACGACGCACGAGGAACCTCCGGCGATACCGTCGGAGGTTTCGTCGTCCTGATACGTTCTTCTGCCCCAGTGGAGTGAATTCGACATTCGCTACTCACTTTGCAGCAAACCCGGCAAGCGAATGTCAAATTCAAAACTCCACTAGAAACTAATAGTTACCAGTGGTCCTTCCCCGCCGCAACGGGATGCAAATGTTAGAATCGGACCACTGGTTGCCCCGTTGATGATCGAGCCACCATGCTTTTTGACGGCCGCCAGAGCGCGCTGCCGCGCGATCCCTGGCTCGGAGAATTCCGGGCGACGCTGACGCTTGGCTGGCCGCTGGTCCTCACCAATCTCGCGCAGATTGCACTGACCACAACCGACGTGATCGTGCTGGGCCGCGTCGGTCCCTCCGCGCTGGCCGCGGGAACGCTTGGCGTGAATCTCTACTTCGCGATCCTGATTTTCGGCATCGGCGTTGTCACGGCGACGTCGCCGATGATGGCCGAAGCGTTCGGTCGCAAGCTGCGTTCGGTGCGCGACGTGCGGCGGACGTTCCGGCAGGGCCTATGGACATCGGCGCTGATCGCGGTGCCGAGCTGGTTGCTGCTGTGGCATAGCGAGGCGATCCTGATTCTGTTCGATCAGGAACCGCAGCTTGCGGCGGATGCCCAGGTGTTCGTGCGCGCGCTGCAATGGGGCATGTTGCCGACGCTGGGCTTTATCGCGTTGCGATCGTTCTTCGCTGCGCTGGAGCGGCCGTTATCGGCCATGCTGGTGACTGCGGCCGCGATCCTGTTCAATATCGCCGCGAATTGGGCGCTGGTGTTCGGTCATCTCGGTCTACCGGCGTTAGGCCTGCGTGGTTCCGGCATCGCGACGACATTGTCCAACACCTTCCTGTTCGTCGGGCTGGTGCTGGTGGCAAGCCTTGGCCGCAAGTTTCGTCGCTTCCATCTGTTCGGCAACTGGTGGCGCGCCGATTGGCCGCGGCTTGTCACGCTGTGGCGCGTCGGTCTGCCGATCGGCGCCGCGCTCGCGTTCGAGATCACGGTGTTCAATGCCGCCGTGTTTTTGATGGGACAGTTCGGCACGGCCTCGATCGCGGCTCACGCCATTGCGATCCAGATCGCATCGGTCTCCTTCATGGTGCCGATGGGACTGTCGCAGGCGGCGACGGTGCGCGTCGGCCGCGCTTACGGCGCGGGCGACCGTGACGGGATTGCCCGCGCCGGATGGACCTCGTTGGCGCTGGCGATCGCTTTCATGACCGCGACCAGCGGGTTGATGGTCGCCGCGCCGCGATGGCTGATCGGTGCATTCGTCGACGTCAACGATGCGGCGAATGCCGAGGTGGTCGGACTCGCGGTGTCGTTTCTGACCTGCGCGGCGGTGTTTCAGATTGCCGACGGCGCGCAGGTGGTCGGCGCCGGCATGCTGCGCGGATTGCAGGATACCCGCGTGCCGATGATCTATGCCGGTCTTGGCTATTGGGGCTTCGGCATGTCGCTGAGTTTGCTGTTTGCCTTCCGGCTCGGATTTCAGGGCACCGGCATCTGGATCGGCCTGGCGTCGGGCCTCGCGGCCGTAGCCATCCTGATGATCACGCGTTGGATCAGGCGCGAGCGGCTCGGTCTGGTGCCTCGAAAGGAGATGCGATATCGCGAGGCCTGATTCGGTCGAGCCGACGAATGTGCCGCTGCCGTCACAGCACCTTGCGGGTCCAGTTGTGCGGGTCTGCCGCACGTCCATACTGGATATCGACCAGTTTCTTGCGGAAGCCCATCGCGACGGGACCGGCGGCGCCGCCATTGATGGTGAAATCGCCATGCGCCGAGCACACCTTGCCGATCGGAGACACGACGGCGGCGGTGCCGCAGGCGAAGGATTCTTTCAGCCTGCCGCTGGCGGCATCGCTGCGCCACTGGTCGATGGTGTAGGGTTCCTCGCGCACGCGCGTGCCGGACTCCTTCGCGAGCGTGATGATCGAATCGCGTGTGATGCCCGGCAGGATGGTGCCGAGCGGCGGCGTCGAGAGTGAACCGTCGTCGAACACGAAGAAGATATTCATGCCGCCGAGTTCCTCGATGTAGCGGCGTTCGATCGCGTCCAGGAAGACAACCTGATCGCAGCCGCGATCGATGGCTTCGGCCTGCGCGCGCAGGCTGGCGGCATAGTTGCCGCCGCATTTGACGGCGCCGGTGCCGCCGACCGCTGCCCGCGTGTAATTCTCCGACACCCAGATCGAGACCGGCGCGGGCCCGCCCTTGAAATAGGAGCCGACGGGTGACGCGATGACGGCGAAGATGTAGTCCGCCGAGGGCTTGACGCCAAGAAAGACTTCGTTGGCGATCATGAAGGGCCGCAGGTACAGGCTGCCTTCACCGCCCGGAATCCAGTCGCGATCGATGCGCAGGAGCTGCTCGATGGCTTCGATGAACATGGGCTCGGGCAGCGGCGCCATCGCCATGCGCTCGGCCGAATTGCGAAAGCGTTTCGCGTTGGCGTCGGGGCGAAACAGGTTCACGCCGCCGTCGTCACGCTTGTAGGCCTTCAGACCTTCGAAAATTTCCTGCGCGTAGTGCAGGACGGCGGTCGCCGGATCGAGCGGGAAGCTGGCGCGGGCTTCGACGCGCGCGCCGTGCCAGCCGTTCGCATGATTGTAGCGCACCACCGCCATGTGATCGGTAAACACCCGGCCGAAGCCCGGATCTGCGAGCTTTGCCTGGCGCGCGGTCGCGGGCGTCGGACTGGCCGTCGGCTGGACATCGAATGTCAACGACACCGCGCCATCGGTTTTTTCGAATGAAGCTCTCATGGTGTTCTCCGGCTTGAAAAGTTGTGTTCTCCGGCTTGAAAAGGGTCCTCGCGTTGCAGGCTTTGCCGCTCGCGAAGTCCGGTTTCCGCTTTGGCGGACGGCGCGAAGTCCAGTATGTTGCCGAAAGGCAGCTCGACAATCGCACGACGAGGTGAGGGCCGATGGTCTGCCGTTTGGCAGGGCTTTATCCGGAATTTCGCAGGACGATATAATATTTCGCTGTGGATGTCCGGCTTGTAACATTGAGACCAAGATATGTCAACATGACTGTCCTAAATTCTCCGACTCACTCCGGCATAACGTCCGCTGATCCGCAAACGGCCGGGGAACGCCCCGTGGAGACGCGCTGGGACATCATCGAATTGCTGTTCTTCGCCTATCGCGACTTTGTCGGCGATCCCGACCATGTGCTGGAAGAATTCGGCTTCGGCCGCGCCCATCATCGGGTGATGCATTTCGTCTACCGTTATCCCGGACTTAATGTTGCCGATTTGCTCGATGTGCTGCGTATCACCAAGCAATCGCTGGGGCGGGTTCTCAAGCAACTCCTCGATGAAGGCTACATTGTGCAGAAAGCTGGCGACGCCGACAGACGTCAACGCCTTCTTTTCGCCACCGCGAAAGGCGAGGCGCTGGTGGGGAAACTCGCAGGGCTGCAGACCGACCGGATCGTGCGCGCGCTGCGAGGCCTCGACGCGTCCGGCGCCGAGGCCGTGCGCAAGTTCCTGCTCGGGATGATCGACCACGATGATCCCGACAAGGTGCTGGAAGCGATCCTGCGGGCCGACGGCAAGATGGTGAAGGCATGACGGGAATGCAAACGGCAGGGATCGCGCGCGCGCCGGTGAGGCCTGCCGATGACGCCCCGCATCTGCTGCTGGTCGATGACGACCGGCGTATCCGCGATCTGCTGTCACGCTTTCTGGCGGGGGAGGGTTACCGCGTCACCACGGCCATGAGCGCCAAGGCGGCCCGCTCCAAACTGCTCGGACTGCATTTCGACCTGCTGATCCTCGACATCATGATGCCCGGCGAAACCGGCTTCGATCTCGCCCGCTTCATCCGTGCCTCGTCCGCGGTGCCCATCATCATGCTGACGGCGCGGCACGAGGCCGAGAGCCGCATCGAGGGTTTGCAGATCGGCGCCGACGACTATCTCGCCAAGCCGTTCGAGCCGCGCGAGCTGGTGCTGCGGATCGGGAATATCCTGAAGCGCACGATGCCGCTGCCGACGGTGCGGACAGGTTCGATCGCGTTCGGGCCCTATGTCTATCACCTGGACCGTGGCGAGTTGCGGCAGGGCGACGACGTCATTCATCTCACCGATCGTGAGCGCGAGATGCTGCGCGTGCTCGCCACCACGCCCGGCGAGACGGTTCGCCGCGGCGAGCTGAACGGCGGAGGCACCGTCAACGAGCGCGCCGTCGATGTTCAGATCAATCGGCTGCGGCGGAAGATCGAGCGGGATCCCGCCAATCCGCTCTTCCTGCAGGCGGTGCGCGGCGTCGGCTATCGCCTGGTCGCGGCGCCCTGAGCTGCCGATGATGAGCACGCTCGACGCCGGCATGACGCTGATCCGCACGGCGTCCCGGCGCGTCTCCATGGCCAATGGCAGGATAGCGCGGGCATTCAAGAATTGGATGCCCAAGGGCCTCTACGCCCGCGCGCTGCTGATCATGATCGTGCCGATGGTGGTGCTGCAATCCGTTGTGGCCTTTGTGTTCATGGAGCGGCACTGGAATACAGTGACGCGGCGGCTGTCGGCGGCGGTGGTGCAGGATGTCGCCGCGCTGATCGATATCTACAAGGACTATCCGCAGGACAAGGATCGCGCGACGATCCGCCGTATCGCGCAGCAGCGGCTCGGGCTCGTGGTCGATTTCCTGCCGCCGGGCGACATGCCGCCGCCCGGGCCGAAGCCGTTCTTCTCGCTGCTCGATCAGTCGCTGTCGGTGCAGATCAGCAGGCAGATCGGCAAGCCGTTCTGGATCGATACCGTCGGCCGCTCCAGTCTGGTGGAGATCAGGATCCAGCTCGACGATGCGGTGATGCAGGTCTTCGCGCAGCGCAGCGCCGCTTATGCGTCGAACTCGGAAATCTTCATCTTCTGGATGCTGGGCACGTCATCGATCCTGCTGTTCGTCGCGGTGCTGTTCCTTCGCAACCAGATCAAGCCGATCCTGCTGCTGGCGGATGCCGCCGAGCGCTTCGGCAAGGGCCGCGACGCGCCGAACTTCCGTCCGCGGGGCGCGCGCGAGGTCCGCCGCGCCGCGCAGGCGTTCATCGAAATGAAGATGCGCATCGAGCGCAGCATCGAGCAGCGCACCGCGATGCTGGCCGGCGTGTCGCATGACCTGCGCACCATCCTCACCCGCTTCAAGCTGGAGCTGGCGCTGATCGGCGACAGTCCGGAAGTCGACGGCATGCGCAAGGACGTCGACGAGATGCATGGGATGCTCGAGGCCTATCTCGCCTTCGCGCGCGGCGACAGCGGCGAGCAGGCGCAGCCGACCGACATGGCGGCCGCGCTGGAGGATCTGTGCAGCGATGCCGAGCGCAACGGCCACGCCGCGACGACCAATTTTCACGGGCTTCCCGTCGTCACCGTCAAGCCGGCCGCGCTCAAGCGCTGCCTCGGCAATCTGGTGTCGAACGCGGCGCGCCATGCCGACTCCATCGCCATCAATGGCCATCGCGATCACCGCTGGCTCACCGTCATGGTCGACGATGACGGCCCGGGCATCCCGCAGGACATGCGCGAGGAAGTCTTCAAGCCGTTCCTGCGGCTCGACAGCGCGCGCAATCAGGACGAGGGCGGCTCCGGTCTCGGTCTTGCGATTGCGCGCGACATCGCGCGCTCCCATGGCGGTGACATCACGCTCGGCGACAGTCCGATGGGGGGCTTGCGCGCGACGGTGCGCGTGCCGGTGTAACGGCCGATTAGAGCATTTGCCTCCTACTTTTCCGAAAATCATGCTCTGGCTTTCCCGCTTTGCCGCCCCACATTGTAATCAAGCCCGTTTTAATCGAGCCCGTTCCTGGCAGGAGCGCGTGATGCTCTGCGGCCCGGACAGCTTCGAGTCGAGGGAGCGAGTGCCATGGATGGCTCGGTTCAACTCGAACTGCGCTTCGGCGCCGCCAATTATGCGCCGATGCCGGTTACCCTCGCGCGTGGCAAGGGCGTTTATCTCTGCGATGAAAACGGGCGGCGCTACATCGACATGATGGGCGCTTATTCGGCGGCGAGTTTCGGGCACTGTCATCCCCGGCTGGTGCAGGCGCTCACCGATCAGGCGCGGCAACTCGACACGGTTTCCCGTGCCTATTTCAGCGATCGCCTCGGCGCATTTCTCGGCCGTGCCTGCGCGCTGACCGGGATGGATCAGGCGCTGCCGATGAACAGCGGCGCGGAGGCGGTGGAGACGGCGCTGAAGGCCGCGCGCAAATGGGCCTACAATGTTAAACGTGTGCCGTCCGACCGCGCCGAGATCATCGTGTGCGACGGCAATTTTCACGGCCGCACCATCGCCATCGTCGGCTTCTCGTCCGTGCCGCAATATCGCGACGGCTTTGGACCGTTTCCACCCGGTTTCAGGTCGGTGCCGTTCGGCGACGCGGCGGCGCTCCGCGCGGCGATCACGCCCAACACGGCGGCCTTTCTGGTCGAGCCGATCCAGGGCGAGGGCGGCATCAACGTGCCGCCGCCGGGCTATCTTGCCGAGGTGGCGCGCATCTGCCGGGAGCATAACGTCCTGCTGATCTGCGACGAGATTCAGTCCGGGCTTGGCCGCACCGGACGGCTGCTGGCCTGCCAGCACGACGGCGTGAAGCCCGATGCGGTGACGCTGGGCAAGGCGCTGGGCGGCGGATTGCTGCCGGTGTCGTTGTTTCTGGCGCGCCGCGAGGTGATGCAGGTGTTCAAGCCCGGCGATCACGGCAGCACCTTCGGCGGCAATCCGATCGCCGCCGCGGTCGGGCTGGCGGCGCTTAATACGCTGATCGAGGAGAATTTGATCGAGCGGTCCGCCCGTCTCGGCGCGCATCTGCTCGCCCGGCTTCGCGCGATCAGGAATCCGATCATCCGCGAGGTGCGCGGGCGCGGGCTGTTCGCCGGCGTCGAACTGGAGCGCGATCTCGCCAGCGCGGCCGCGGTGGCGACGCGGCTGTTGCAGGCCGGCGTGCTGACCAAGGACACGCACCGCAACACCGTCCGCTTCGCGCCGCCGCTGATCATCGAGCAATCCGAGATCGACTGGGCGGTGGACCGCGTCGTCGAGGTGCTGGACGAATTCGCTCGCGCTGACGTTCATCCTTAGAGAAATGAATATGACAATTCGCGGCGCGCCTGCTCGAGTCGTTCACGGCTTGCTGGAATCGGAATGTCGATCTTCTTCACCTCTCCCCACGGGAGAGGGAGTTCGTTGTGCCCGGCGATGCGTTTTCATCTGACGATGAATTTGCTCTAACCGATGTCGAAACGGACGCCCTGCGCCAGCGGAAGATCGTCGCCGTAGTTCACGGTGCTGGTGAGGCGACGCATGTACGCTTTCCAGGCGTCGGAGCCGGCCTCGCGGCCGCCGCCGGTTTCCTTTTCGCCGCCGAACGCGCCGCCGATCTCGGCGCCGGAGGGGCCGATATTGACGTTGGCGATGCCGCAGTCGGAACCTCTCGCGGAGAGAAATTTCTCCACCTCGCGCATGTCGGTCGAGAAGATCGAGGACGACAGGCCGTGAGCGACCGCGTTGTGCTGCGCGATCGCCGCGTCGAGGTCGGTGTATGTCATGACGTACAGAATCGGCGCGAAGGTCTCACGCAGCACCGGCCCGGTCTGCGCCGGCATTTCCACCAGCGCCGGCCGGACGTAATACGCGTCCGGAAACCGCTGCTCGTCGACACGCTCGCCGCCGTGAACCCGTGCGCCGTGCGCCCGAGCCTCATCGAGCGCGCACTGCATGTTCTGGAATGCGGCTTCGTCGATCAGCGGGCCGACCAGCACCTCGTCGCTCGCAAGCGGGTCGCCGATCCGCACCGAGGCATAAGCGCGTTTCAGTTTTGCGACGAACTCGTCGTGGATGCTGTCATGGACGAACAGCCGGCGAAGCGTGGTGCAGCGCTGGCCGGCCGTGCCCATGGCGGCGAAGGCGATGGCGCGCAGCGCCAGATCGAGGTTCGCCGACGGACAGACGATCGAGGCGTTGTTGCCGCCGAGTTCGAGAATGCTGCGGGCGAACCGCCGCGCGAGCTGTGTCCCCACCTCGCGGCCCATCGCCGTCGATCCGGTCGCGGAGACCAGCGGTAGTCGTGGATCGCCGACCAGAACTGCGCCGACGTCGCGCCCGCCGATCAGCACAGCGGACAGGCCGTCCGGAATGTTGCCCGCCTTGGCGGCGGCGCGCTCAAACAGCGCCTGCACCGCCAACGCGGTCAGCGGGGTTTTCTCCGACGGCTTCCAGATCACCGGATTGCCGCAGACCAGCGCCAGCGCGGCATTCCACGACCACACCGCCACGGGGAAATTGAACGAGGTGATGACGCCGACCGGGCCGAGCGGATGCCATTGCTCCATCATGCGGTGATCGGGCCGCTCGCTGGCGATGGTGAGGCCGTAAAGCTGTCGCGACAGGCCGACGGCGAAATCGCAGATGTCGATCATTTCCTGCACCTCGCCACGGCCTTCCGAGACGATCTTGCCGGCTTCGATGGTGACCAGACGACCCAGCGCATCCTTGGCGTCGCGCAGTTCGTGGCCGAGCAGGCGGACCAGTTCGCCGCGCTGCGGCGGAGGGACCTGGCGCCATTGCCGAAATGCTACTTCGGCCAGCGCAATGGTCTCGGCTGCGCGCTGCGGACTTGCGTCGTCGACGTGGGCGATGGTTTCCCCGGTCAGCGGCGATCGCACGGCGCGCGCACCCTGCCTGCGGTCGGAGACCACGCCGAGATGGTCGAGCAGGGATGTGACCTCGTTTGCGAGCACGGCAGATTTTCTTTCGTCGAACGGTGGCTGACTGCCGCCCCATGGTGCGGCATGTTGCGGCAATTCTTCAAGCCGCACGAGCGTTCCGGCGACACGCGGCCGAGAAGTTACTTCGCCAGTTCCTTCGACCGCTCTGTCGCGGCGGCGACCGCGCGCGTCATCAAATCCTTCAGACCGTTCTCGTCCATCAGCACACCGAGCGCGGCAGCCGTTGTGCCGCCGGGCGAGGTGACGTTCTGGCGCAGCGTTGCGGCATCGAGACCGGATCGATGCAGCAGTTCGCCCGAACCGGCGACGGTCTCGCGCGCCAGCCGTGCGGCGAGATCGGCAGGCAGGCCCGCGGCGATGCCGGCGCGCGCCAGTTCCTCGGCGAGCAGGAAGACGTAGGCGGGGCCCGATCCGGAGACTGCGGTGACGGCGTCCATCAGCGACTCGTCGTCGATCCATTCCACCGCGCCGGTGGCGCGCAGCAGTGCGTCGGCGGTGGCGCGCTGCTGGTCGTTCACGCCTTTTGCGGCGACAGCGACCGTGATGCCGCGGCCGATCGCTGCGGGCGTATTGGGCATCGCGCGGACGATGTTGCCGCCGCAGGCTGCGTCAAGCGCGGCGATCGTCGTGCCTGCCATGATCGAGACGACAAGCGTCGCCGGTCCGATCCGTGGCCGCAACGCCGGGCCTGCGTCGCCAAACGTTTGCGGCTTGACCGCGATCACCAGCGCGGCGACGTCGTCGGCCGTGGTTGTCGCGGGGTTCAACCGGACGCCGCGGGCGGCGAGCGCGCCGATCTCGTCGGAGAGATGGGGATCGATCACGGCGACGCGCTTCGGATCCAGCCCCTGCGCAAGCCATCCGCTCAGCAGCGCGCCGCCCATCTTGCCCGCGCCGGCGAGAACCACGGTGCCGGAAATGCTTGCGAGGGACGTTTGCGATTCAGCCATGACAATATTTCCGGCGTAAGCGAACAGCCGCACACTATCACCGATATCTGCGTCATGGCCGGACTTGTTCCGGACATCCACGTCTTTAACCCGCTTAGGGCGAGGACGGGAACGTCGGCCGCGAAAGCGCGTTTCGCGCCCATGCCCGGCTGCGGTATCCATTCGATGGCATCGCCGGAAAAGGCTAAGCCTCGCCCTCGGTGTCGAACATCGCGGCGGTCATCGCCTCGGCCGCGGTCTTGCCGGCCCAGATCACGAACTGCAGCGCCGGGTAATAGCGCTCGCAGGCATGGATCGCGCCGGCGAGCATCTCCGCGCATTGGGCGTTCGACGCCGTCAGTCCCTCCGGCAGGACCAGCGCATGGCGGTACATGATCGTGCCGGTCTGGGTCCAGATATCGAAATGGCCGATCCACAATTGCTCGTTGATCGCGGCGATGGCGCGCTGGGCCTCGTTGCGGCGAGCCGCAGGAATCTTCATGTCGAAGGCGCAGGCGAGGTGCAGCGCCTCGATCTCGCCCATCCAGGTGAAGGTGATCTGATAGTCGGTCCAGTTGCCTTTCGAGACGATGGTGATTTCATCCTCGCCGGAGCGCTCGAACGCCCAGTCGTTGGTGGCGGCGATGTCCTCGACCACCGCCAGCGGATTGTTTCTGGAATCGATAACGCCTTCGAGCAGCGACATGCCGTCCCGATCCTTGCTGTTTGTCTGTGTTGATACGCACGCATAGGACGGCCGCGGTGCTGGCACGTCGCCGGACTTCGATCTCTCAGACGATCCATTAAGAACGTAGATCGGATGAGGAATGATGTCCTGCGCGGATCAAGTGATGTGATTTGCGGAATCCGCGCAACGCCACCCCGAGTCCGTCCACAGGCAAAGAGCGCGTCGTCCACAACTGATCAAACGGCGCTACGACTCGCGGCCGTGAACAAAACGGAATCGGATTCGCGTCGTGCGAGTCCCGCGGTCCTGACTCGCTTGCCGCGAGTCCCGCATGACCGGGCCTGATCGAATCGGATGCGAGGCGGACGGATTTTCGAACATGCGTTGCGAATAGTGAACGGCCGGCGCAGATGCATGCCGGCGTTTTTGTTCTGGAAGGAGTGGTCGATCGTGTCGCGTTGGAGATTGACGTCGAGGTCAAGAATGGGGACCACGTTACGTCACAGGCTTCTCGTTGCCGTCCGATGTTCCCGGCGCCTGAGCGGGTCTCTTGCCGACAGCCGGAGAGGCGGAAAACCCCTGTCGTTTCCTTGTTATTTCGGGCGTTTGCGGTTAGAACGCGGCCACGTCTCACGGCCCCCGCACCCCTGGAGGCTTGCCGGTGACGCGCAACGGGCCGCGATTGCGGCCTTTAACTTTTTGAAAAACAAGGACTAAAACGATGGCGACCGTCAGGGAATTGAAGGCGACCGCGCGTCCGAAGAGCGGCAAGGGGGCCGCCCGGGCAGAGCGTCGCGCCGGCCGAGTGCCCGCTGTGATCTACGGAAACAACCAGCCCCCGCAGCCGATCTCGGTCGAGGAGGCGGAACTGCGCCAGCGCATTCTGGCAGGCCGTTTCCTCACCACGATTTTCGACGTCAGCCTGGAGGGCAAGAAGCATCGCGTAATTCCGCGCGACTTCCATCTCGATCCGGTCAAGGACACTCCGATCCACGTGGACTTCATGCGGCTCGGCGAAGGCGCCACCATCCGCGTCAGCATTCCCCTTCGCCTGCTGAAGGCGGACGTCGCGCCCGGCGTGAAGCGCGGCGGCACCGTCAACCTCGTGACCCACGCCATCGATGTCGAGTGCGCGGCCGACAACATTCCGCAGTTCATCGAAGCCGACGTCGGCGGGCTGGAGATCAGCCACTCGCTTCATCTGTCCGACGTCACGCTGCCGTCCGGCGTGAAGCCGCTGGCGCGGGAGGACGTCACGCTGGTGACCATCGTGCCGCCATCCGGTTACGCGGAAGAACTCAAGGCGGCGGCCGCTGCTGCTGCGGGCGGCACGGCGGCTCCCGCCGCTGGTGCGGCTCCTGCGGCGGGCGGGGCTGCTGCCGGCGCGGCCGCGGCAGGCGCGAAGGCGCCCGCGGGCGGTGGCGACAAGAAGAAGTAAGCGACCACTTGCGCCATGCGCCTGTTCGTCGGACTGGGCAATCCCGGCACGAAGTATCAGGGCAACCGGCACAATATCGGGTTCATGGTCGTGGACGAGATCGCGCCGCGTCATGGTTTCTCACCGTGGCGCCGCCGTTTCCAGGGCGAGACGTCCGAAGGCACGCTCGATGGCGAGCGCGTCATTCTGCTCAAGCCCACCACCTTCATGAACAACTCCGGCCACTCTGTTCAGGACGCCGTGCAATTCTACAAGCTGGCCGAGGGAGACGTCGTGGTGTTTCACGACGAGATCGAACTGCCGCCGGCAAAAGTCCGCGTCAAGATCGGTGGCGGCATCGCCGGGCACAACGGCCTGCGGTCGATTTCGGCGCATATCGGCAACGACTATCGCCGCGTCCGGCTCGGCGTCGGCCACCCCGGCGTCAAGGACCTGGTGCATGCGCATGTGCTGAACGACTTCGCCAAAAGCGAGCGGCCATGGGTCGAGGCGCTGGTGGATGTCGTGGCGGAAAATGCTGCGCTTCTCGTCGCAAGCCGGGACTCCGCGTTTCAGAACAAGGTGCATCTTGCGATGCAGGCGAAGGGGTTCGCCGAGAAGGGCGACAAGGACGATGGCGGCGGCAAATGAACGACGCTATCATCGCCGGACTTGATCCGGCGATCCATCTTTGAAGACGATGGATATGCGGGCCGCTTGCGCCAAGACGCACTTCGCGCTTTAGCCCGCGTATGACGCACCAACTCTGTTGCGCGATTTGCGCCAATCACCGGAATGAATCATGGGTTTCAAATGCGGTATCGTCGGGTTGCCCAATGTCGGCAAGTCGACCCTGTTCAATGCGCTGACGGAAACCGCGGCGGCGCAGGCGGCGAACTATCCGTTCTGCACGATCGAGCCCAATGTCGGCGCCGTGGCGGTGCCGGATCCGCGCCTCGACAAGCTCGCGGCGATCGCCAAATCGGCGCAGATCATTCCGACGCAACTGACGTTCGTCGACATTGCGGGCCTGGTGCGCGGCGCCTCCAAGGGCGAAGGACTCGGCAACCAGTTTCTCGCCAACATCCGCGAGGTCGACGCGGTCGCGCATGTGGTGCGCTGTTTTGAGGATTCCGATATCACCCATGTCGAGGGCAAGATCGCGCCGCTCGCCGACATCGAGACCATCGAGACCGAACTGATGCTGGCCGATCTCGAAAGCCTCGAGAAACGGGTCGACAATCTTTCGAAAAAGGCCAAGGGCAACGACAAGGAAGCCAAGGAGCAGCTCGATCTGGTCGAGCGCGCGCTCAAACTGTTGCGCGACGGCCAGCCGACGCGCGGCATGGAGCGCAAGCCCGAAGAAGAGCGCAATTTCCGCATGCTCGGGCTGCTGACGTCAAAGCCGGTGCTCTATGTCTGCAACGTCGAGGAAGGCGCGGCGGCGAGC
>JBIQHO010000014.1:14411-24720 GCA_044508545.1 Bradyrhizobiaceae bacterium
CGAGCGGCAACGCCTTCTCGCAAACCGTGTTCGAGCACGCGAAGAAGGAAGGCGCGGTCGCGGTTGCGATTTCCGCCAAGATCGAATCCGAGATCGCGACCTTGTCGCGCGAGGAACGCACCGATTTTCTCGAGACGCTGGGACTGGAAGAAGCGGGTCTCGATCGGCTGATCCGCGCCGGCTACGACCTGCTTCACCTCATTACCTACTTCACTGTGGGGCCGAAGGAAGCGCGCGCCTGGACCATCACAAAAGGCACCAGGGCGCCGGCTGCGGCCGGTGTCATTCACACCGATTTTGAAAAAGGCTTCATCCGCGCCGAGACCATCGCTTACGCCGACTATGTGGCGCTCGGCGGCGAGGCCGGCGCGCGCGATGCCGGCAAGCTGCGGCTAGAAGGCAAGGAGTATGTTGTCGCCGACGGCGACGTCATGCATTTCCGGTTCAATACCTGAAAATCCGTTTCAAACTCATCTTAGTCATTCCGGGGCGTGCTTAAAGCGCGAACCCGGAATCCGGATAAGCGGGGTTCCTTCTGGATTCCCCGATGTGCAATTGCACATCCGTGATCGCCGCCTGCGTGGCGTCCGGACGTGGCGTCGAGATTGTCTCTATCGCAATTGTCTCTATCGCATCGCGCCCTTTTCGCGGATCGCGCTGAGATGCTCGTTGATGCGAAACACGATCAGGATGCATTCGGCGGCAATGCGCGAAAACACGATACCGGCCAGCGCGCCGGCAATGCTCAGAAGAATTGAGATGAAGCCGCCGAACGGGCTGACGGCCATCGTGGCCAGGCCCGAGAAAATCCCGGACAGTCCCGACAGGATGATCAGCACGATGACCAGCCAATAGAAGATCTTGATGATCGTGGGCGTGATGAAGCGATCCCACTGAAACAGATCCCGGAATTCAAACATCTGCCGCTCCCCCTCGCGTAGGGCGTCGCCGCCATAAGTCGGACGGCACTTGCCGCCGCGAACCGCTTGTGGTCCGCATCAAGCAAGCCAAGCCTTTAGGACGCCGGCGGTTGAGATTGCCGCAAATAAGGGCCACAATCGGGCGTTGTTTCAGCAGGCCTCGACATGACCCTGACATTTGAGGATTTTCCCGTCGGCCGCTTCGGCACATTCGGGCCGCGGCATGTCAGCCGCGACGAAATCATTGCGTTCGCATCGGAGTTCGATCCACAGCCCATGCACCTCGATGAGGAAGCGGCCAGACACTCCATGCTGCGCGGGCTGTCAGGCTCTGGCTGGCATTTATGTTCGCTCATGATGCGCATGATGTTCGACGGCTATATCGGGCGCACCGCTTCGCTCGGCTCTCCCGGCGTTGATGAAGTCCGCTGGCTGGCGCCACTGCGCCCGGGCGACGATCTGACGCTGGATGTCGATGTCGCCGCCGCGCGGGTGTCGCGCAGCCGCCCGGAGACGGGAATCGTGACCTTCGCTCTGCGCGTGCGCAATGCGTCCGGGCAGGTGCTGCTCGAGGCGGTGTCGCCGATCATCATCGGGCGGCGTGCGGCGACTGCGGACCGCAGGGCTGACCCATGAGCTATTTCGAAGACATGGAAGTCGGGCAGCGTCGCGATCTCGGGTCGTTCGTCTTCACCGCCGAACTCATCAAGACATTCGCGGCGCAATTCGATCCGCAGCCGTTCCATCTTGACGAGGAGGAGGGCCGCAAATCGCTGTTCGGCGGTCTGGCGGCCTCCGGCTGGCATATCGCTTCGGTCTGGATGAAACTGGCAGTGGCGGAGGGCCAGCGCGAGGCGGCGGATGCCGTGGCACGAGGCGAGAGGCCGGCGATGTGGGGACCGTCACCCGGATTTCGCGACCTGCGCTGGATCAAGCCGGTACTGGCGGACGACACAATCAGCTACGCCAGCGAAGTCCAGTCGCTGCGAGCCTCCCGCTCGCGGCCGGAATGGGGCGTCATGCAAATGCGCAATACCGGAACCAACCAGCGTGGCGAACTGGTGTTTTCCTTTCTGGCGTCGGTTTTCGTGCCGCGCCGGCCTCCGCAGGCTTGAGGCTCGCGGGAAGTTGGGGACGCCGCACGACCGGCCCCACGGTCGCGCGCTGTAATTTACTCGAAAAACCGGCGTCCCGTTAAGGAGTTGTGAACCCTCAGCCGGTCTTGTCGAGCAGCATGGGGTCTTCCGCGTTCGGTGAAATCAGGAGCGGGGCTCCACGATCTGGATTTGACGCGTTTTCTGCACGCGAACCGGTATCCATCCCCGGGTCAAGCCCGAGGACAAGCTTCGCTCGAAAACGCTTTGAGGGGCAGGGGAGACGGCGATGGCGGATCGCACCGGATTGAAGATCGTGGGCATTATCTTTGCGACCGTGACGCTGGCTGTGACGCTGGCGACCTGGACCGTGGTGAAGGGTTATGCCGACGGCGTGTATTCGCTGGAGAACAGCGCGCCGGCACATATGGCGGTTCGCTGAGCCCGACAGACGGGCCGACCGGCTCAGCCGCCGCCAAGACGCGCCTCGAGCGCCGCAATGCGCGCCTTCAGCGCCTCGTTGTCCTCGCGCGCGAGCCGCGCCATCTCCTTCACGGCCTCGAACTCCTCGCGCTTGACGAGATCGAGATCGCGCATGATCTTCTCCGCCTGATTGCGGACCACCGCGTCGACCTCGCGCTTGAACCCCTGCGCCGCGCCGGCCGCGTCGTTCATCAGCTTTCCAATCTCGTCGAAAAACCGGTTGCTGGTCTGGGTCATCTCACTGTCTCCGGTCGGCGGCATCGCCATGCATCGGTCCAGAGAATGGCAATCCGGACCCGGCAGTTCAAGTCCGCTTGATGGTCCGTCCCGCGGCAAAGCCTTGTCAGTGCCGGATTTCCTTGCAATCGTGACGGGATCATTCAAGACGTGGATTGTCCGGCACAAGGCCGGGCATCGCGCCTTGGGTGGAACGAAACCGATGTTTCTCCTTATCACCTACCCCGTCTTCGATCCCGTCGCCATCTCGCTCGGCCCGATCGCGATCCGCTGGTATGCGCTGGCCTATATCGGCGGGATCACGCTCGGCTGGCTCTATGCGCGGGCGTTGCTCAAGAACGAGAAGCTCTGGGGCGGGCCGGCTCCGATCTCGGTGGTGCAGCTTGACGATTTCATCCTGTGGGTGACGATCGGCATTATCCTCGGCGGCCGCGCCGGCTATGTGCTGTTCTACAATCTGGATTTCTTCGCTCGCCATCCCGCCCAGATCTTCCAGCTCTGGAACGGCGGCATGTCGTTCCACGGCGGCTTCATGGGCTGTGTCGCCGCGGTGATCCTGTTCTGCCGCAGGCATGGCCTGCCGATCCTGTCGCTTGGCGACGTCGCCACCGCGGTCGGGCCGATCGGCCTGTTTCTCGGCCGCATCGCCAACTTCATCAACAGCGAATTGTGGGGTCGCCCGGCCGACCCGAGCCTGCCATGGGCGATGGTGTTCCCCAATGGCGGCCCGCTGCCGCGCCATCCGAGCCAGCTCTACGAGGCGACGCTGGAGGGCCTTGTGCTGTTCACGATCCTCGCGCTGATGATCCGGGCCGGCGCGCTGAAGCGGCCGGGCCTCGTTCTCGGCAGCTTCCTCACGCTGTACGCGATGGCGCGCATCGCCGGGGAATTCTTCCGCGAGCCCGATCCACAACTCGGATTTCTGTGGGGCGGGTTGACCATGGGAATGCTACTGTCGATCCCGATGATGATTGCAGGGCTTGCCGTCATGTACGCCGCCTGGTCGCGCGGTCCGCGGGCGTCAGGCGCACAAACGATTTCGAACCCTGATGTTTCCCAGAGCTGATCCCAAAGCTGATTTCAAGGCTGATCGTGACTGAAATTTCTCCGCTGATGGCCGAGATCAAGAAGCTGATCAAGACATCCGGCCCGCTGCCGGTCTGGCGTTACATGCAGATCTGCCTGACTCATCCCGAACACGGCTACTACATTTCGCGCGACCCGCTCGGACGCGAGGGCGACTTCATCACCTCGCCCGAAGTCAGCCAGATGTTCGGTGAACTGATCGGATTATGGGCCGCGTCGGTGTGGCGCATGATGGGGTCGCCGGCCACGCTGCGGCTGATCGAACTCGGGCCCGGTCGCGGCACCATGATGGCGGACGCGCTGCGTGCGTTGCGCGTGTTGCCGCCGATGTATGACGCGCTCAGCGTCCACCTGGTCGAGATCAATCCGGTACTGCGGGAGAAGCAGAAGGCGGCGCTGTCCGGCGCGCGGAACGTCGAGTGGCACGCTGGTCTGGACGAGGTGCCGCAGGGACCGGCGATCATTCTCGCCAACGAATATTTTGACGTGCTTCCGGTCCGTCAGATGGTCAGGCACGGCGACGGCTGGCACGAGCGCGTGGGCGATGTCGACGGCAGCGGCCAGTTCGTGTTCGGCGCCGCCGCGGAGCCGATGCCGCGGTTCGACGCGCTGCTGCCGCCGCTGGTGCGGGCCGCGCCGGTCGGGGCCATTTTCGAGTGGCGGCCGGATGCCGAGATCATGTCCATCGCGACCCGCGTCCGCGATCAGGGGGGGGCCGCGCTGATTATCGATTATGGCCATGTGCGCAGCGATGCCGGCGACACCTTCCAGGCCATCGTGGGACACAGCTTTGCCGATCCCCTGAAAGATCCCGGTCAGGCCGATATCACCGCCCATGTCGATTTCCAGGCGCTGGCCCGCGCCGCCGAGGATGTCGGCGCCCGCGTGCACGGGCCGGTGACGCAGGGAACGTTCCTGCAACGGCTCGGCATCGAGGCCCGCGCCGTCAACCTGATGGCGAAGGCGAGCCCTGAAGTATCGGAGAATATCGCAACCGCGCTGAAACGTCTGGCCGGGAGCGGCCGCGGCGGCATGGGGTCGATGTTCAAGGTGATCGGCGTTTCCAATTCGAGTCTCGCCGAACTGGCGGGGTTGAGCGATCAGGAGCGGCGCGGCGGGATCAGGGCGCCATGACCCTCGCATCCTCTCTGCTCTCCGCCGTTTCCGGCCTTCGGCATGCTTTTTTCACCCGCGAGGGAGGCGTCTCGCAAGGCATCTATGCGAGCCTGAATGCCGGCATCGGCTCGCAGGACGATCCCGCGCATGTCGCCGAGAACCGGCGGCGCATCGCCGAGGTCATGGGCGTTGCGCCGGCGGATTTTCTTTCGCTCTACCAGGTCCACTCGCCCGACGCCGTGATCGCCGACAGGCCATGGGACACTGCGTCGCGGCCGCGCGCCGATGCCGTTGTTACGAAAACGCCAGGGCTTGCGATCGGCGTCACCGCAGCCGACTGCGGCCCCGTCCTGTTCGTCGATCCGCGGGCGCGTGTGATCGGCGCCGCGCACGCCGGCTGGAAGGGCGCTCTGACCGGCGTGCTGGAAAAAACCGTTGATGCGATCGAAACGCTCGGCGGCAGGCGCTGCGATATCGCCGTCGCCATCGGACCCCTGATCCGGCAGCGAAGCTACGAGGTCGGCGCTGAATTCGTCACGCGATTTACGGAGGCGGATCGGGACTATGCCCGGTTCTTCATTCCGTCGGAGCGTGACCATCATGCCATGTTCGATCTCGGCGGCTTCATCCGGATGCGGCTGGAGCGCATCGGCGTCGAGACGATCGACGATACCGGCATCGATACCTATGCCGACGAGCGTTTCTTCAGCTATCGCCGCTCGGTGCATCGCAACGAGCCGGATTTCGGCCGCCACGTCCATGCCATCGTGCTGGAAGCCGAGTAGGCGGGTCGGACCAGGCCGGAACGAAGCGGCGCTTGCGACGGTAACGGGTTCCTTTAAGCCTGTCCCGCGATGCCCTAGACGTTAACGCATTTTAACGATATCGCTCGTGAAACGGGGGACGTCGGCGAATGCCTTTCAAGAGCTTCCGCGCCGGGCGTGCCGGACGCGTCCTTGCGCTTCTGGCGGCGTTCTGCGCGCTGGCGGGATGCGCGGGTGGCGGCAACGGAAGCGAATCCTTCGCGCAGGCCGGCAGCGGCGTGACGGTTGCGTTCGAGTCGGTCGACGGCCCGCCGCCGCAGGTATTCGACCGCCTTGTCAACGTCCTCAATTCGGAAGCGCAACTCCGCGACCTTTCCATCGTGTCGCGCGAGGCCGCGGCCGCCTATCGCGTGCGCAGCTATCTCGCAGCCGAGGTCAGCCGCGGCCGCACCACCATCGCCTGGGTGTTCGACGTCTACGATCGCAATCAGAACCGCGCGCTGCGCCTGAGCGGCAAGGAGCCCGGCGGCAAGGCCGGACATGATGCGTGGGCCGCGGCCGACGATCTCACCCTGCGCAAGATCGCGCAGGCCGGGCTGAGCGGATTGAGCAGCATGGTGAACGGCGCCGCGCCCCCGCCCGCCGCCGAGCCGGCTCCATCGCAGCCTCAGGGGCCGGCGATCGCCAGCGCCGACGGCTTGACGGGGGTTGACGTCCGGCAGGCGGCCGCGCTCGGGTTCGCCGCGCAATAAGACTATCATTTACGCCGGAATCCCTGTTCCCTGTATTGCCAGACTTGGCTACTCCTTGATACACCGCCTCCATCGGGGTCGGAGAGGTTCTCTGGAGTCGGGATGTTGAACGTTGTACCCACCACATCGCGGGGAGACGCGTCGATGTCCGCCAAAAACGGCGCCGTCAAGCTGGTCGCCGGTAACGCCAACCCGATGCTGGCGCGGGAAATCGCCAAATGGCTCGGGCTTGAACTCACCAAAGCCAGCGTGCGGCGCTTCGCCGACAACGAGATCTTCGTGGAAGTGCTTGAGAACGTGCGCGGCTCGGACGTGTATGTGATCCAGTCGACCTCGTACCCGACCAACGATCATCTGATGGAGCTTCTGATCATCACCGACGCGCTGCGCCGCGCGTCGGCGCGCCGCATCACGGCGGTCATTCCCTACTTCGGCTACGCGCGGCAGGATCGCAAGGTCGGCTCGCGCTCGCCGATCTCGGCCAAGCTGGTGGCCAACCTGATCACGCGCGCCGGAACCGATCGCGTGCTGGCGCTCGATCTGCATGCCGGGCAGATTCAGGGCTTCTTCGATATTCCGACCGACAATCTCTATGCGTCGCCGGTGATGGTCCGCGATATCAAGGAGCGGTTCGACCTCGGCAACCTGATGGTGGTGTCGCCCGACGTCGGCGGCGTTGTGCGCGCGCGCGGCCTTGCCAAGCGCATCAACGCCCGGCTGGCGATCATCGACAAGCGCCGCGAGCGCGCTGGCGAATCCGAGGTCATGAACGTGATCGGCGACGTCGCCGGCTCGACCTGCATCCTGATCGACGACATCGTCGACTCCGGCGGCACCCTGGTCAATGCCGCCGACGCGCTCATCGCCAAGGGCGCGAAGGACGTTTATGCCTATATCACGCACGGCGTGCTGTCCGGCGGCGCGGCGGCGCGCATCGCCGGTTCAAAACTCAAAGAGCTGGTCATTACCGACTCGATCCAGCCGACCGACGCCGTCAACAAGACCGCCAACATCCGCCTGCTGTCGATCGCCGGCCTGATCGGCGAGGCGATCAACCGCACCGCCGCCGAACAGTCCGTGTCGAGCCTGTTCGACTGAGTGTTGTCCCCGCGCCTGCGATGCAGCGGTTTATTCCGAGCTTCGCGTCACGGCTTATGACATGACGCGAACTTCGGAATAGCGGCGTCAATCGTTACGCAGGTTCTCGGCGGTGTGCTTCCACTGCGCGACGTTCTCCGCGATCATCCGCGTCGACTTCATTGCAGCCTGACTCAACTGGGCATAGCCCGAGATTTCACGCTGGACGCGCTGTCCTTCCGCGTGCAGCAGGTCGCGGAGACTTTCGAGCTCGGTAACGAGGTTCTCGATCTCGGCGAGGGAGGTTCCGGCCACGCGCTGGATCAGCGAGTTGACGTTGTTCACGGTCGCTTCCGTGCTTGGCTCCAGCTTGATCTCGGGGGCTGGAGCGCTCGTGGCGGGCCGGCGCAGATAGGCGATGTCGTTGCGAACGAAATCGCGGATGCCGGCTTCGACTTCCGAGACGGCGGCGAGATTGGTGTCGGCTTCGGTCGTGCTCGATTCGGTTTGTTCGGACGACGTGGCTGGTGTGGCTGGAGTGGCGTTCATCGGCTTGTTCCCTGTTTCGCGTTGAGCGAGCGCGGATGTCCCCCCGCACGACGAGTCTCTAACATCTTATCAGTGCTGCCGATTTTGACAACATCGCGGCCAATCTGCGGCGAGCCCCGTTCATTCCCCGAATCGGACCGCCTCCGGCGGGCTTGCCATTTGAGATCGATGCTGCGGCCGGAGCCAGAATGTAGATCGGCAAGCCGCCAAAGTCGTGACGGTGAAGGTACCCCGGCATTCGGGTTCGTCCCTCGACATTCGCGGTCTTTGACGATTTGGATTCAGGCGATGTTGA
This sequence comes from Bradyrhizobiaceae bacterium, assembly GCA_044508545.1. Taxonomy (GTDB): domain Bacteria; phylum Pseudomonadota; class Alphaproteobacteria; order Rhizobiales; family Xanthobacteraceae; genus Nitrobacter. The sequence continues at coordinate 22,785 of JBIQHO010000014.1, forward strand.
CCCTATGGCCTGAAGCGGATCAGGACTTCGCTGGCTTCTTCGTTTTCGCTGGCGCCGTCCTGGCGGAGGCTTTCGTTGCCGACGCGGCCTGTTCTGCCGCGAGCGCGTCGGCCGCGCGCCGCATCGCGCGTGCGTAGCTGTCGGCGGCGTTGTCGGCCGACATCTGCAACCGTCTTGCGGCCGCGGTGCCTTCCTCGAAGGCCTGCTTCGCCATCTCACGGAAGCGCTGCTTGCCGGCGGCATCCTTCGCCTTGGCCGCGAGGGCAAGGTAGCGGGCGCGCCGGGCCTTGACGGCCGCCATCAGGCTCTTGTGCTGCTGCCTTGCAAGCTTGCGAATGATGACGTCGAGATCGGCGTCCGCCACGGTTTGAACCTCCTGATACGCAAGACGAGTTTTGTGATCCCCTATAGCGGTTTGAGTTTGATGGAAACACCCCGCTCCGTCATGGCCGGGCTTCGTCCCGGCCATCCACGTTTTTCTTCGCGTGGAAGGCTTGCGCGCTCACTTGCGGGCGGGCCGGCGAATGCGGCGGCGTGGTCTCCTTGACGATATGCGGCTTTACTTCTTCTTCCATCCGCCCCGCTTCCCCGGCGCGCCGCCGGAGGAGCGCGGTCGCGGACCGAATTCCGGGCCTGCTTCGCGGGATGAAGTCGGCTGATAGATCCGGCTTTCCGTGCCGGGTCCCATTTCGTCCAGCGTCGGTTTGCGCGGCTTCGGGCGTGCGCCGGACGGCTTGACCTCGTGCCAGGTGGCGATGCCCATCTCGTCGAGCGAGGGTTTGTGGATTTTCGACGAGGAGCGCGCCGGCAGGTTCGCGGCATCGCCATACTTCTTCTTGCCGGCGTAGCTGCCGGCTTTCGCCGCGACGCCACGCTGCTTGATGGTGGGATCGTCCACCACCGCCAATTCCGTGGCGCGCAGCCGCTTCACCTCGTCGCGCAGCCTTGCGGCTTCCTCGAAGTTCAGGTCGGCGGCGGCCTCGCGCATCCGCGTTTCCAGATCGGCGAGAACCGCCTCGAAATTATGGCCGATCGCGATCGCGTCATCCGACCAGGAATTCCCCTTGCCGCCGTCGCCGATTTCCACCAGCACATGATCGCGCTCGTAGACGCTGTTCAGGATGTCGCCGATGGATTTCTTGACGCTCTCCGGCGTGATGCCGTTGGCGGTGTTGTACTCCACCTGTTTCTCGCGACGGCGATCGGTCTCGGCGATCGCGCGCTGCATCGATCCGGTGACCTGATCGGCATACAGGATCACCCGGCCGTCGACGTTGCGCGCGGCGCGGCCGATGGTCTGGATCAGCGATGTCTCGCTTCGCAGAAATCCTTCCTTGTCGGCGTCGAGGATCGCGACCAGCGCGCATTCGGGAATGTCGAGGCCCTCGCGCAGCAGGTTGATGCCGACCAGCGCATCGAAAGCACCGAGCCTGAGATCGCGGATGATCTCGATGCGTTCGATGGTGTCGATGTCGCTATGCATGTAGCGTACGCGGATTCCCTGTTCGTGCAGATATTCGGTAAGGTCCTCCGCCATGCGCTTGGTCAGCACGGTGATCAGCGCGCGATAGCCCTTCGCGGCGGTGGCGCGCACCTCGCCGACGAGGTCGTCCACCTGCGTCCGTGCCGGGCGGATGTCGACCGGCGGATCGATCAGGCCGGTGGGGCGGATCACCTGTTCGACGAACACGCCGCCGCTTTCGTTCAGTTCCCATGCGGCCGGCGTGGCCGAGACCGCGACGGTCTGCGGCCGCATCATGTCCCATTCCTCGAAGCGCAGCGGGCGGTTGTCCATGCAGGAGGGCAGGCGGAAGCCGTATTCGGCGAGCGTCGCCTTGCGGCGGAAGTCGCCGCGGAACATGCCGCCGATCTGCGGCACGCTGACGTGGCTCTCGTCGGCGAACACCAGCGCGTTGTCGGGGACGTATTCGAACAG
>JBIQHO010000397.1:0-3020 GCA_044508545.1 Bradyrhizobiaceae bacterium
TCTGGGGCGCCAACTCAAATGAACTGCCGGCACGTGCCTTTCTAACCTACTTTTCCGTCAAGGGAGCCTTGAAACGCTTTGGTTTTTGCCCGCGTGGCACCGGCGGCATCTGGGAAGACATGGCGGCCGAGATCCAACGCCGCGGAGGTTCGATTGCGCTGAACGCCCAAGTAAGCGGCTTGCTTACCTGCGGCGACCGTGTCGAAGCGCTCGAGATTGGGATGGGCGGTGTTACACGGCGCGTAGAGACAGGGGTCGAGATCAGCAATATTGGTCCCGCGGCGACTGTCTCGCTCAAAGGGGCCGAAGCGTTCGGCCCGGCCTACATCGAAAAGGCTCGTACGGCGCCGCGCCCGGCCGCCATGATCGTGATCTACTTCGCGACGCGGACGCGGCTTATTGATACGGCCAGTTACCTCACCTTCGGCAAGACGCGCCGCTTATGCAACTTGGTTGAATTGACCGCCACCTGCCCAGAGCTCGCGCCGCAAGGGTGGTTCATGTATGTTGCGTTTTCGGTGCCCAAGCCCTCGCTTTCCCACTTTGACGAGCAGCCCGAGATTGACGCGTCGTTGCAAGACTTGCGGGACGAGTTTCCGGACGGCTTCAACGACCAGGTCAAGATGCTCAATATTCGGGTCATGCGGGACGGATGGCCGGCGCAGCGGTCATGTGCCGGCTTTGACATGGAGCAGGACACGCCGTTGAAGAACCTGTGGCATGTGGGCGATGCCGTCAAGGACTATAGCGATGGCGGCATGCCGGCGTGCGCGACAACCGGGCGGACCGCTGCTCATCGCGCAATGGATTTTTTGGCCGGAGCTATTGTGACGGAGCAGCAGGCATGAGCGAATCCCATGTCGTGCTGACAGTCGAGGATGGTGTCGCGACGCTGGCGCTGAATGTGCCCGATCGGTACAACGCCGTGACTTTGGCATTGTTCAAGGACGGTCTTGATGCCCTGGAAAGCGTCAAACAGGACAGCAACATACGCGCTTTGATCTTCACTGGCAATGGCGCGGCATTTTGCGCCGGCGCCGATTTGCGGGACATTCTCGATAAAGAGGCGACTAAGCCGGGTGAGTTGTCAATCGGAGAGCATGTGGCCGAGATCCTGGAGTTCGGCGCCAACCCGTTCGTGCTGCAGTTGCGCAATTTGCCCGTGCCTGTGATTTCAGCGGTCAACGGCGTAGCCGCGGGCGGAGGAATGAGTCTGGCACTTGCGGGGGATATCGTGGTGGCGGCGAAATCGGCCTACTTTGTGATGCCGTTTATGCCCGCGCTCGGTGTCGTGCCGGACGCTGGCGGGGCGTGGTTCCTGGAGAAAGCGGTTGGCCGGGCCCGGGCATTTGCGCTTACTCTCCTGGGCGAGCGGCTGAACGCCGAAAAGGCGGTGGAGTACGGTCTTATCTGGGCTTGCTACGATGACGTGTCGTTCCGCCAGGAAGTCGGCGGTTTGGCGAAACGCTTGGCGGAATTGCCTTTTCATGCGATTGTCGAGACGCGCAAGCTCTTTGACTCTATAGAGCGCAATCCGCTTTCGGCACAACTGCAATACGAGCAGGAAAGACAACGGGTCCTATGCGATAGCAGCGCCTTTCTGGAAGGCATGAACGCATTCCGAGAGAAGCGAAAGCCGGCCTTTCCCCGAGCCTGAGCATCGAACTGATTGTTGCTTCGGACGGCTTTTCATCAATATTCTGATCATATGACCATGACTCTTAGCCCTTGGGATGGATACGACATCGCCGCACTTCTCGCCGTGGAGCCTATTGGCTCCAGTAGGTGGCGAACCAAATACGGCGATGCGAATGTCAATGGCCGTTGTTACGGCGGCCAGTTGCTCGGCCAGGCCTTGTCGGCGGCTTTGATGGACGTACCGCCGGGGCGTGAGGCAACGGCGATGCAATTTCTTTTTTTACAGGGTGCCTTGCCTGAAGAAGCCATCGACCTGCAGGTTACAACGCTCCAGGAAGGCAAACGCTTCAGTTCGCGGCATGTGCGGGGTTCGCAGGCCAACGGCCGGATCGTTCTTGACGCTCACGCAACTTGCGCTCAAACCCAGGACGCACCCAGCCACACCTCGAAAAGTGTTGCGCCGGCCGATGAGCATCCAGAGAGGCTGCCGCGCTTTGACGAGGTCGACTCGTCGCTTGTCAGCGGCCTGATGCCGCTGGGAGGCTATCCGGATAACTGTGAAGCCAGTATCGATTTTCGTGTGCCTGACCCTTCCCGCCAACTGTCGGCATCAACAATGGATGGCGCTTTCCGCTTCTGGATGCGAACTTCGCGAGGTCTTCCCGACAATCCGCGTGTCCATGCGGCGGCGTTCGCCTTCCTCTCGGACTGGTGGCTGAACTTCAGCAGCCTTGGTTTGCATCTGCGAAATCTTGGTGATCGGCGGCTTTACGTAGCCAGCTTGAACCACACCCTGTGGTTACACCGCCCGTTCCGCGCCGACCAATGGCTGCATGTCCTGAGCTCAAGCCAAAGTGGTGCGAACGGTCGGGCACTGTCCATAGGTTTAGTGCATGATCTTGACGGCCGCCATGTCGCGACGATTACACAAGAGTGCTTGCTTGGCTACGGCGACTGACGCTTTGACCTGCTTGGGGCAAATGGATTATTGACATAGACCGACTAGTCGGACTATAAGTAATGACAAGGCGCATTCCGCGCTTCTAGGGATATTGATGCTTACTGACAATCAAGAACGGAATGGTCGTCGCGCGCTTGTCACCGGCGGCGCCGGCGGTATCGGCGCGGCCGTTGCCAAACGCCTGGCCGCCAGCGGGGTATCCGTGGTCGCAGCCGACCTCAATGGCCAAGGCGCCGCCCAAGTCGCCGCCGAATTCGGTGGTGTCGGCGTGACGCTGGACGTAACCGATTTCGATAGCGTCGCGCAGGCCGTTGCACAGCAAGGTCCGTTCGCCATTTTGGTGAATTGCGCAGGCGTGGATCAACATGCGTTCTTCACCCAGTCGACTCCGCAACAGTGGTCTGATCTGCTGGCTGTGAAT
>JBIQHO010000398.1:0-3020 GCA_044508545.1 Bradyrhizobiaceae bacterium
ATGAGGAACGGCGTTCCGGCCGTCGGGTTGCCGGTCGCGGTCTGCGCGCTCAGCATGAACCCGGCGACGCCATAGAGCATGCCCGCGCCGACGAACGCCGTGATGCGGACGCCCGAGACGGCCACGCCGGAGAACCGGGCCGACTGCTCGTCGGCGCCGATCGCATAGAGGCCGATGCCGGTGTCGGTCCGTCGGAAGGCCAGCCACAGCACGACAACGGCGATCAAGAAGAGACCCGCGATCGGAACGACGCCGAACAAGGTATCGGTCAGCGTATAGGTGACGAAGTCGGCGACCATGCCCCCGGGTGCGTCCAGAATGACGAGCGCGAGCCCCTGACAGATGATCATCGTCCCGAGCGTTGCCGCGATGGTCTGAAGCCCAAGCCTGGCGACCAGGATGCCGTTGATCGTGCCAACGAGCCCGCCGACCGCACAACACATCAACAGGCTGACGAACGCGCCCCCCGGCCCCTCGAGCGGGTAGACAGCCATCAGCACGTTCGTCAGCGAGACGACACCGGCGACGGACAGATCGAACCCCCGGCTGATTACGACAAGCGTCTCGCCCGCGGCCGCGAGCGCCAGCGGCGTCGAATTATTGACGAGGTCGGTGAAGGTGTAGAGCGAGAGCGCTTGCGGCTGCCAGAACGCGTAGAGCGCGTAGAGCAGGATGTAGATCATCGCGACGATGCCGGTGCCGCTGACCGCAGCCCTCCAGAGCGCGGAGCGGCGAGGCGCGAGATTTGCTGTAACCGCGCTCATGCAGCCACTCCCCTCGCCGCGCCCTGTGCATGGCCGATCAGCGCGCCGACGATGGTCTGCTCCTCGATCGCATCGCCCTGGTATTCCGCAAAGATGCGGCCGCCATAGAGCACGATGCAGCGATGCGCGAGATGGACCAGTTCCGGCAGTTCAGACGAATAGAAGAGCACCGAACCACCGTCGGCGGTGAACTTGCGGATCGCCTCGTAGATCGACTGCTTGGTTCCGACATCGACCCCGCGCGTCGGGTCGAACAGCAGCAGCGTGCGCGCGCCGGTCATGATGACGCGCGCCAGAAGCGCCTTCTGCTGGTTGCCGCCAGAAAGCTCGTCGATCTTGAAATGCAGGTAGCGCTCCTGCAGGTCGACCGCCTTGGCGGTCTCCCTCGCCACGCGCCGTTCGCCGGCCGGCCAGACGACACCGCCCCGTGCGATGCGGGAGATGATGGGCAGCACCATGTTGCTGGCCGTGGTCAGGCCGGCGAGAATTCCTTCCGACTTGCGGTCCTCCGGCAGGTAGGCGAGGCCGTTTCCGGCATGGAGCGCGGCGCCCGGACTGCCGATCTGGGCGGGGACGCCGTCGAGTTCGATGCTTCCGCTTCTGGCCCTGGAAAGGCCGACCAGCGTGCGGAACAGGTCGCGCTGGCCCTGCCCTTCCAGTGCGGCGATGCCGACGATCTCACCCTGCCTGACATTGAACGACACGTCATGCAGGATACCGCTGGAGAGTCCCCAGACGCTGAGGGCAATAGCCGCGGCCTCACCGGCCAACGGCCGCGAACCGATCGTTTCGCGCGCGCTGCGGCCGACCATCATCTCGAAGATGTTCTCGTTAGAGGCCCCGGAAAGTTCCACCGTGCCGATGCTGCGTCCGTTGCGCAGAATAGTGGCCCGCGAACACAGGGCGCGCACCTCACCGAGACGGTGGGAGATATAGAGGATAGCGGTCTGCCGGCTCTTCTGCCGGCGCACCAGGTCGAACAGCCACTCGACGTCGGCGAGCGCGGCCGTCGGCTCGTCGAGGATCAGGAGCTTCGAGGCATGCGTGAAGGCGCGCACGATCTCGAGGCGCTGGCGGTCCGACAGCGAAAGCGCCCCCACAGGCGTATCGGGATCGAATTGCGTGAGACCATACTCGTCAAGAATCTTGCGCGCGGCGGCCGTGGTCGCGCGATGCACGGCAAGACCGAGCATGCCTTTCGGCAATTTCGGCAGCATCAAATTTTCGGCGATGCTGAGATTCGGAACCAGGCTGAGTTCCTGGAAGGCCGTCGCGACACTCTGCGCCCGCGCATCAATGATACCGTGTGGCGCATAGGGCTCGCCGAAGATCGACATGGTTCCGCTGTCCGGCTTCACGACGCCGCTGAGTATCTTCACCAGCGTCGACTTGCCGGCGCCGTTCTCGCCCAGCAGCGCATGCACTTCGCCTGGGCGAAGGTCGATGGAAACGGAATCGAGCGCGACCGTGGGTCCGTAGGATTTTGCAATCCTGTCGATACGGACAGCCAACCGGCTTTTGTCGGTGCTCATACCTCCTCCCAAGGTTCAGCGCCAGAGCAGTGAGAACGTTCTCTGAGAACGTTCTCACCATTTCATAACGCGATGCTCGGTGTCAATGGTGATTTCATCACACCTTGGAGCTGGCACTCTCCGATCGCTAGCGCAGGAGACGCCACGAAAGCTTTATTCACCGTATAATCAAATATATAATTTTTATAGCTATAATTTATAAGCTTATATACAAAATATAAAATAAAAATCAGAATACATGATTATGAATTATCCAGAGTGTCTGCACATCTGCCCGATCCTTCAGCCGTCTCCAGGCTCATTCCGCGAAGGGTCGCAGTCATGAACCGTCCCCTGGAGCATCGTCACTGAGATAGACCTCGATCAGCTCGTCGACGCTGTTCTCCGCGACAAACCCCAGTTCCACGGCCTGCGCCGGTGCAAAGGACTTCGGCCAGCCAGCGACAATCTTCTCGATCGCCTCGTCGGGCTCACGGTCGATCAGCGCGACCGCGTCAGGTCCGACCGCGCGCTGCAGCGCGGCAAGCTGATCGGCGACCGTCGCGGCGACACCCGGCATGTTCAGTGTGCGCCGGGCGCCGAGCCCGGACGTATTCAATCCGGCAGCATGGATGAGGAAGGCCACGGCCGAGCGTGGGCTTGCCAGCCAGTGCTTGACGGTCTCCTTTACCGCAAGAACGGAGCGTTGGCCCGCCAGAGGGTCGCGCAGGGTGCCGGAAAAGAC
>JBIQHO010000399.1:0-3007 GCA_044508545.1 Bradyrhizobiaceae bacterium
CTAGCACCGTCTGCCACCTGCTCCTGGGTCAACCCCGCTGCAAGACGCGCGCGGCGAAAATGGTCGCCGATCAGCCTCAGTGTTTCTTCTTCCGCCTTCATGTGATGCCTTTACGGATCATTACTGTCGCATTGATCTGAATAGGTATCATATCCAGTGTAGAATGCAACGACAATGATCTCCAAACATATCACGATCATTTCCCGTGGAGCGTTTGGAGATCATCTTGCGCTGGTCGGCGCTACGGCCAGCACAAGCGCTGCAATTGTGACATACAGGCGAATCAGTCGGCTGCATGCTCAGCCGTGCAGATAACGCCCTGGCCAGATTCGACGATTTCGTATGGCGTATCAGGCGAAGGCGACTAAAATAGCCGTAGTTCTGGAATGCGCGCCGGTCGCGATGGGAGGTGATCATGCATGATCACCGCTCGACAGTCGCGGGCCGCACGCGCGTTGCTGGGTTGGACGCAGGAGACGCTCGCTGACAAGGCCCGAATATCGCTGACTGCCCTGAAACGCCTTGAGTCCGAGAACCGGCTCGAGGTGTATGAGACAACGCGGGATCAGGTGCGCCGGGCGCTTGAAGCAGCAGGGATTGTTCTCCTGTCCACGGATCGCGGGCAAGGAGTATTGCTGGTTCATGACCAAGACGAGAAGAGATACCGACAGATCCGTGACGCCTGACCGGCGCCGGCGACATCATCAATCCGCTGCGGCGGCCTATGCTCTGTGGCGACCCGCGACATGACATCTCCGGTTCCTCCCTTCGACGATATTGCACCTGTTAGCGACGAGCTGACCAAATATGATCGCGCGCATATCAAGCTCTATATGCGGCTGCTCGATGCCGCCGGTGATGGGGCGGAATGGACCGAAGCCGTCAATGTGCTGTTCGGAATTGACCCTGTTCGGGAACCTGAACGCGCCCGGCAGGTCCATGACAGCCATCTGGCACGGGCGCGCTGGATGACACAGAGCGGCTATCGTCAGCTGCTGCGTCATCCGACAGATCGGACCTGACCTCGCCGCCGTCGCACCAGTGATGCCTTCAGAGCATCACCCCATGTCTTTGTCCCGGCTTCCATCTCGGTAGAGGCGCCGCAATTCTTTCACGCTCCACCTGTGCAGTTTCAACCAGGAGCGGAGCAATGAAGCCGGATACATCCCGCTGGCGAGACCAGAACCAGTATGAATTCTACGATGCGCTGCCCGTTGAGGGTGTCGCCTGGGAATGCCTGCGGCGTAACGCCTCCTACCAGGCCAGTTTCGATGATCTTGTAGCGCAAGGCGCCGGGCATCTTCCCTTTGCGGATGATGTCCAACATCGCTGGGGGTTGCGATTTCCCGGCAGACCCCGGCTTTTCCGCGCTCGACCAACCGGTCATCTGGTCGCCTGTTGCCAATCCGGACATGCTGATGCTCGGGGCAGCGCCCGATTTTCTTCCGCCTTCTCCGTCCGCCTTATCGGTAGATCTTGCTGATGCCATCTGCGGACCAGAGGGGACATATGGTGTCTGCGACGCCAGAGACGGCGTTCAATATCTGATCCTCGCCGACACCGATGCCAATTCGCAGCCGGCGATCATTCTGCCACTTGACGAAAATCTGCCGGATCGGCTCGAAGCCATTCTCAGGCTCTGGCACATGCTGGCCGGGAAACCCGCGCGCCGCGACCCCAGGATGACGCCGTATCAGCGCCGGCGGTTTCGCCTGATGATGCAAGCTGCCGACGGAAACGCCAACCACGCGACCTATCGTGAGATTGCCATCGCCATCTACGGAGAGGCGCGCGTTCGCGCTGAGCCGTGGAAGACATCGGCTTTGCGCGCCTCTGTCATCGCCCTTGTCCGATCTGCCGCCGCGCTGATCGACGGCGGTTATCAGGACCTTTTGCGCCATCGTCGCAAACCCTGACACTGACGTCTGATCGAGGGTGAGGATTCTACCCCTTCGATCTTCCTCATCCCCCATGCCGCCGCGCCTTCGCCACCGTGCGCATGTCATGCCGTTGATCGTCAGCGGCATCCTGCACAACCACGGAGGCCACCCCATGCGACCTGATCTCGCCGCCTTGCCGCCACGCTATCTGCGCACCAAGGAAGCCGCCGATTTCCTCAGTCTGTCCGCGCGCACGCTGGAAAAGCACAGAACCTACGGAACGGGACCTGCCTATCACAAGCTCGGCGGCCGCGTTGTCTATTCGGTCGAGGATCTCGCAGCCTGGGTTGCGCGCGGATCGGTTACCTCCACGTCGGACCCACGCGGACAAGTTCTCCCGGCGAAACCTATGCCGCCGACCGCATTCACCTCGCCCAAGCGCATCACGCGCTGAACACGGCGGTCAGCCCCTGATGGCAGCGCAGCACCCATCCGCCTCGGAACGCGGGCAACTCGAACTGTTTCGGGCGCTTCCCGGGGGATTCGCACCACGAGACGCGCAGGATCTCATGGCCTATCCTTTCTTTTCCCTTTCCAAATCGCACCGTATCCGCCCGATTGACTTTGCCTTGGGCAACGTCTCGATCCGTGTCGAAGCTGTTCCCGATCACGGTATGGCGACGATCTGGGACGCCGATATACTGATCTGGGCGGCCAGCCAGATCGTGGAAGCGCGGGACGCCGGTCTGCGCACGTCGCGCCTGATGGCGGCAACGCCTTATGAAATCCTGACATTCACAGGGCGCGGAACTTCCCTGAGGGACTATCAGCGCCTGAAGGCGGCGCTGGACCGGCTGCAATCGACCACGGTTGCAACCTCGATCCGCCAGCGCGCGAATGGACGGCGACATCGTTTTTCGTGGATCAACGAATGGCACGAGCGGACCGATGCCAATGGCCGTCCGGACGGCATCGAGATGATCGTGCCCGACTGGTTCTACAGTGCGGTTCTGGATGACGCCCTGATCCTCACCATCGACCGGGCCTATTTCAATCTGACCGGCGGGTTGGATCGCTGGCTCTATCGCCTGGTGCGCAAGCATGGCGGCCGCCAGCCGCACGGCTGG
>JBIQHO010000015.1:0-24425 GCA_044508545.1 Bradyrhizobiaceae bacterium
ACCGACACCATGGACACCTTCGTCGATTCGTCCTGGTATTTCGCCCGCTTCACCGATCCGTGGAACGAAACCGCGCCGACCACCCGTGCGGTAGTGGACCGCATGCTGCCGGTCGACCAGTACATCGGCGGCGTCGAGCACGCGATTTTGCACCTGCTGTATTCGCGCTTCTTCACCCGCGCGATGAAAGCCACCGACCACATCGGCATGGACGAGCCGTTCAAGGGCATGTTCACGCAGGGCATGGTGGTGCACGAGATCTACCGCAAGACCGACGGCACCTATGCCTCGCCGGCCGAAGTGAAGATCGAGATCGACGGCGATAACCGCCGCGCCACGCTGCTGTCGACCGGCGAGCCGGTCGAGATCGGCGCGATTGAGAAGATGTCGAAGTCGAAGCGCAACACCGTCGATCCCGATGACATCATCTCGACCTACGGCGCCGACACCGCGCGCTGGTTCATGCTGTCGGACTCGCCGCCGGATCGCGACGTGATCTGGAGCGAAGAAGGCGTGCAGGGCGCGGCGCGCTTCATGCAGCGGCTGTGGCGGCTGGTCAACGAAGCGGCGGAGGCCGGCAAGTCCGCGCCGCAGGACAGGCCGGCGACGTTCGGCACTGAGGCGAGCGGCTTACGCAAGGCGACCCATGGCGCGCTCGACAAGGTGTCGACCGGCATCGAGCGGCTGCATTTCAACGTCTGCCTCGCCAATATCCGCGAGTTCGCCAACGAACTGGCCGACGCCCTTGCCGGCTCCCGCGCCGGGACATCGGGCCTCGCGCCGGATCTGGCCTGGAGCCTGCGCGAGGCCGCCACCATCCTGGTCCAGTTGTTCAGCCCGATGATGCCGCACCTCGCCGAGGAATGCTGGCAGGCGCTGGGGCAGACCGGCCTGGTTTCGGAAGCCCGCTGGCCACAAATCGAGCGCGATCTGCTGGTTGAAGACACCATGACCCTGCCGGTGCAGGTCAACGGCAAGAAGCGGGGCGAGGTCACGGTGGCGAGCGACGCGCCGAATCCGGAAATTGAGACTGCCGTTCTGGCGCTCGATGCGGTAAGACAGGCGCTGGGCGGCAAACCGGCCCGCAAGATCATCATCGTCCCGCAGAGGATCGTGAATGTGGTGGGGTAGGTTGTCGGCTCGACCGGCTCGATCATGGCCAAGCGCGTTTTCGAGCGGAGTGGATGCCGGTTCGCGTCAAGAAAACGCGTCAAAATTAGAATCCGGAGCCTCGTTCCGATTCTATCGGAACGGAAATGGCTCTAGTCCAAGCCTCGCAGCGCGGCTGAGCCTCATTGTCGTGCTGGCGGCGCTGACAGCCGGCTGCTTTCATCCGATGTATGCCGAACACACGGACGGCAGCCCGGCCCTGCGCGACAAGCTGATGGGCGTCGAGCTACTGCCGATCGACAAGCCCAACGCCTCGCGCGACGCCCGGATCGGCGTCGAAATTCGCAACGCGCTCGCGTTCAAGCTTTACGGCAGCGCCACCGGCGCGCCTCCGACGCACCAGCTCAGGATCCGCTTCTCAACCACCCGCTCGTCGCTGATGCTCGATCCCAACACGGCGCTGCCCTCCAACGAGAGCTATGGCATCGATGCGAGCTACCAGTTGATCGAGGTCGCGACCGGCAAGACCGTTCTCAACGCCAACACTTTCGCCCGCACCTCCTACGACATTCCCGGCCAGTTCCAGCGTTTCGCGCGCTCGCGCGCCTATCGCGACGCCGAGGACCGCGCCGCGCAGCAGATCGCCGAGAACATCAACACGCGCCTGGCGTCGTTTTTCTATTCGGGAATGTGAGAACGCCATTCGCCTTCTGCGGAGCCATGGGGTTTCGATGTCGCGGCGTCGGAAGCGCGCTACCCCTGTCACGGGCAGAGGTCCAAGAAACCTCGTTCTTGCCGAATCGGAAGTTTGGATCGAACGCATATGGTCGCGCTACGCGGAAGGGACGTCGACAGTTTTCTCGCCCGGCCCGATCCGGCCCGTCCGATCATCCTGCTTTATGGCCCCGACGCCGGCCTGGTGCGTGAGCGCGCGGACGCCTTGACGGCGTCGGCCGTCGATGATGTCAACGATCCGTTCTCGCTGGTTCGGCTCGATGGCGACGAACTCGCCGCCGAGCCGTCGCGTCTTGTCGATGAAGCCATGACGGTGCCGCTGTTCGGCGGCCGCCGCGCCATCCGCGTCAGGGCCGGATCGCGCAGTTTCGCCGGTGGCGTCGAGACCCTGGCGGGCTCCGATATCCGGGACTGCCGGATCGTGATCGAAGCCGGCGAGTTGCGGCCCGAAGCGCCGCTGCGCAAAGCCTGCGAGCGCGCGAAGAACGCGGTGGCGATCGCCTGCTACCCCGACACTGAACGCGACCTCGCGCGCCTGATCGATGACGAGTTGCGCGCCTGCGACCTGAAGATCGCACAGGATGCGCGCGCCGTGCTGACGTCGCTGCTCGGCGGCGACCGTCAGGCCTCGCGCAACGAGTTGCGCAAGATTACGCTTTATGCCCATGGCGCGCGCGAGGTCACGCTCGAGGACGTGATGGCGGTGGTATCAGACGCGTCCGACTTCAAGCTCGATCCCGTCGTCGACGCCGCCTTCGCCGGACAGCCCGCCATCGTCGAAACCGAATTCGCCAAGGCCATGGTCGCCGGCACCTATCCGGGCCTGGCCATTTCGGCCGCGCAGCGCCAGGTCGCCGCCTTGCACAAGGCCGCGCTTCTGATGGAAGGCGGCGCATCGGCTCCGTCAGCCGCCGAGGGCGGATTTCCGCGGCTGCATTTTTCGCGCAAGGCGGCGGTGGAAACGGCGTTGCGTAATTTCAGCGCCGCGCGGCTGGTTCAGGTGATGGATCAGCTCGCGATCGCGGCGCTTGATGCGCGCAAGCAGTCGGCGCTGGCGCCCGCGATCGCGCAACGCGCGCTGATGTCCATCGCGGTGAACGCGCGGCGGAGGGGATAGCCCAGGCCATTGTCAGAGACGTCTGCCTATGTGATCCGTGACCGTCTGCAATGGAAGAACGCGCCGAAGCCGTGGTCCCAAGGTGTGCGTCGCATCCCCTTTTGCGCGTTTTGCTTTCGCGTTATAACCCCTCATCCGCTTGAGGGGAGTTGTCGGAGGTCTTGTGCCCGATGTCTTGTGCAGGTTGAGGACCGTCGAGCTTCCCAGGCTGCATGCGAGGGTTCGATTCGCTTCGCCATCGTCGCCCTTCGAGGCGGACCGGGAGGGCTCTTGACGGGATGGCCGCGCCGCATGATCGCAGCCGTGACGGACTCCTCAGGACCGGCGCCGCGGGCGTCGGAACAGGCATTCTGACGCCCCTGATCCAGCCGCTGATCGATCATATCAATGGTGCGCCCGCCGACGTGCGGATTGCGCTTCTGGCGGTGCCGTTCGCGCTCCTCGTCCTCGTTCTGATCCAGATCGGCTCGGACAATCCGCGCTGGGCGGCGCTGGCAGGGGCCGTGGTGACCGTGATCGCCTTTGTCTGGGCGGTCAGCGCGGCGGTCTGGATCGACGGACGGATTTCCGTTTCGGAAAGCGCTGTGAGAAACGTGCTGTCCGGTCTGGCCGGTGGTTTTGTCGGCTCCGGCACCCTGGCGTTCGGGGTCAGCCTGCTGCCGGCCAGCCCGCGCGATCCGCTGGCCTGGCTGCCGATGCTGGTGACCGGCACCAGCGCCGGCGCGCTGCTGGCGCTGGACGATGCGCTCAACCTCGATCTGGTGTCGACGCTCTATCCGGTGTGGCAGGCCGGCGTCGCCATCTGCCTGGCGATGGCGTTACGGAGGCGCACGCAATCCGCATGAGCCCGCACGTCCGGGCGCGAACCGTTATGGCGAGACCGTCAGCCGCGCCTTCATGTTGGGATGGAAGCGGCAGTAGTAGTCGATCACGCCCGGTTTTTTCAGGACGAGCTTGACGGTCTTGTTCGGCGGCAGCGTCACATCCCAGTCGCCGTTCCGCGCCGTCGCGGTATGCACGAAAATGTCCTCGTTGACCCACTCGATGGTGTCGCCGACCTTGGCGTCCGCCGCGGCCGGCGCGATCTCAAGATCCCGCATCGTGATTTGAACCGTCGCCGCCGCGGCCGGGACGGAGAGTCCCCAAGTTGCGACGCTTGAGAGCGCGAGTCCCGAGGCTGCAACGATCAGGAAATATCCGCCCGGCTTCATGGACTTGTCCTACTTCAGCTCGGCCGCGACGTGCTCGGCATGCTGCTCGTGTCCCTGGAAGATCTTGAGCCCGGTCTGCAGCAGGCCCTTCAGCTCGGCATTGCTGGCTGAGGGAATGAGCAGGGTCTCGAGAGCGCTGTCGACCGCCTTGTGGTAGGCGACCTCGTTGTCGATGTAGGCCTTGTCGAACGCGGCACCCTTCAGCGCCGCCAGCTCTTTCAGCTTGGCGGCGGCATTGTTGGACAGCGTGCGGCTGGTCTCATTGTCCTCGGGGGTGACCTTGAGCTTCTTGACCAGTGCGAGGGCCTTGTCGTTCACCGCCTCGTGATCCCGCACCATGTCGGCGGCGAACGCCTTCACCGCCTTGTTCCCGGATTTCTCCAGCGCCTGCTTCGCCGCGGTGATATCGATGACGCCGGCGGTGTAGGCGATGTGCGCGATCTGCGGATCGGTGGCTTCGCATCCTGCGCAAGGGCAGCGCTGCTCAGCAGCACCGCGGCGGCGATCGCCGCGCTCAGTCGGACAAGCATTTTGATACTCCTGTGACGCCACGATCGGAATCGCCGGGCGTTTCGTTGACACAGGATTGGATGCGGCGCGGCGGAACAGGTTCCCGAATTATTTGCCCAGGCCGAGCCGGCCAAGAACCGCATCGGTCAGCCGCGCGCAGCGCTTGCCGGCGAAGGGAAACGCCTCCATCACCACCGGACCGATTTTCTTCTCGACGTTCTTGCGCAGCATCGCGCGGGCGCGATGAAGCCTGGTCTTCACGGTTTCCGGCTTGAGGTCGAGAGTCTCCGCGGTTTCCTCCACGTTCATTCCCTCGATCACGCGGGTGATGAAGACGATACGGAACGCCTCGGGCAGTTCGTCAACCGCCTGCTCGACGATGTGATGCATTTCGCGCTGGGCCATGGTTTTTTCCGGATCGACGGACGTGGCGGACACGGGAAACTGGATGATGCGGGCGTCCGACGCCGCAGGCTCCAGCGTCGTCCAGTCGACGCTCGGGCGCTGGCGGCGCAGCCGGCCGAGCGCCTCGTTCATGGCGATGCGCGCCAGCCAGGTCGAGAGCCGGGAGTCGCCGCGAAAGCTGTCGAGATGGGTGAAGGCGCGAACGTAGGTTTCCTGAACGACGTCCTCGGCCTCGCTGTCGTTGCGAAGGATGCCGCGGGCGATCCGGTAGAGCTTGCGGTTGTTCGCCTGCATGATGGCGCGGATGGCGCCTTCGTCGCGCGCGCGGGCGCGGCCAACCAGTTCAAGATCGTCGTCGCAAGAACCGTCAGTCCGTTGTGGCTGAACCCGCGGCATATGCCTCGCTCCCGTTCTTTAGAATAACTCTGCCTTCAAGGATGGATGCGGCAAAGCCGGTCAGGTTCCGGGATTTGGGTTTGAGCCTGACAGGCTGATCATAAATCTGCTGTTCGCCGGGCGACCCGCCTGGCGCATGCTCCGCAAAAAAAAAGATTGATCAGAGCGCGCGTAAATGATGGATCATTGATCGAGAGCATTTTCTGCGATCAACCGAATCCACTTAGCGGCAAGTGCAGCGCATGGGCAACACTGGATTTGAATCTGATGAGAGCGACCGCAGTCATCTGGACAAAGCGTCGATCTCGCCGGAGGCTGACGACATGGGAATCGCACAAGGGTTCCTGCGGATTCGGGGTCGACATCGGGGCGGACGATGAGGATCGTGACAGGATTGCTCGCTGCGGTTCTCGTGCTGGGACATGCGGCCGCGAGTCATGCCGTCGTCCGGATCGGCGAGGACCGGGGCGGCCGCATCGGAACCTACGTCGATAAATATCAGAATCTTCGCAACTCGGGGCAGTCCGTCATTATCGATGGACTATGCGCATCGGCCTGCACCATCGTTCTCGGCGCGGTTCCCCACGACAAGATCTGCGTGACCTCCCACGCCGCGCTCGGATTTCATGCCGCCTGGGATATCGGATCCGACGGCCGGGCCGTCACCAATCCCGAAGCGACCCATATGCTGTACCTGATGTACCCTTCACCGGTGCGGCGCTGGATTCAACGGCGCGGCGGCTTGACCCGGCGCATGATCTTCCTGCGTGGCCGCCAGCTCGCCGACATGTACCGTCCGTGCTATCTCGATGCGCAGGCGTCGTCGGCGCACTGACCCTGCCGCCACTTCATCACGGCGTGATCAGCGGCGGTTGCGCTTGCCTTAAGGGCGCGACTGGCCTTATCTGAAGCCTCTCCGGATCGGCAGGGCGCCGTCGCGCCTTCCGATGGCCGAGGAGGTCAATTCTTCACGGGAATTGCGAAAATCATGCAGCGCCCGGCGCAACTGGCGAACTCGCAACGGGATATCGCTTCCATAGTCGTCGCATGCAGCGCAGCCGCCGGCGTGGCGCTGCTGCTCGGAACGCTGGCGCTGTGGATGCACTATGGAACCACGGTGTTCTTCGAGATGCTTTCCGCCGGCATCGCCGCCTGCTTTTAGCGCGTATCCCGCAAAATGCTCTAAGGACATCTGATGGCAAATCGAGCTACCCGCACGCTGACTGTGTTCGCGGCCTTCGCCGCCAGCCTGGCAATCGGCCTCACGGCGGTGCTCTGGCTGACCGGCGGCGGCCCGTTTGGCGGCAACCTGCTCGGCAAGTCCCAGCCGGCGAAGATCGGCGGTCCGTTTCAACTCACCGACCAGACCGGCAAGAGCGTCACCGACAAGGATCTGATCGGCCGTCCGACGCTGATTTTCTTCGGCTACACCCATTGTCCCGACGTCTGCCCGACCTCGCTGTTCGAAATGTCGGAGGTGCTGCGGGCGATGGGCAAGGACGCCGACCGCGTCAACGCCCTCTTCGTAACCGTCGACCCGGAGCGCGACACCCAGGCCGCGATGAAGGAGTACCTGTCCAGCTTCGATCCGCACCTGAAAGGCCTGACCGGCGACGCGGCTGCGGTCGCCAAGATCGTGTCCGCATACCGCGTCTTCGCCAAAAAGATTCCGCTCAAGGACGGCGAGTACTCGATGGATCATACGGCGCTGATCTATCTGATGGATCGCGACGGCAACTTCGTCTCGCCGTTCAATCTCAACCGCTCGCCTGACGCGGCCGCCGCCGATCTCAGGGGCTATCTGTAACGAACGCCCCGCGAGCCTTTGCTTCTGATAAAGCGTTTTCACGCGAACCGGCATCCATCCTCAGGTCAACCCCAAGGATGCTTCGCGCGAAAACGCTGTAGGGGGCATCGACGGAGGGCGCAGGCGTCAGCGGCGCGGCGCTCGAAGGAGCATCACACCCGCATCGGCATCAGCACGTAGAGCGCGCCTTTGGAATCCTTGTCCTGCACCAGCGTCGGCGAGCCGGGATCGGCGAGCTTCAGCACCGCGGCTTCGCCCTCGATCTGCGCGGCGATGTCCAGGAGGTAGCGCGAATTGAACCCGATATCGAGTGGCTCGGACGCGTATTCGACGTCGAGTTCTTCGGTAGCGCTGCCGGAATCCGGATTGGTGACGGACAGGATGAGCTTGCCGGCCGACAGCGCCAGCTTCACGGCGCGGCCGCGTTCGCTGGAGATCGTCGAGACGCGATCGACCGCCGCCTCGAAATCCTTTTTGTCGACGACCAGTTCCTTGTCGTTATTCTGCGGGATCACCCGGCTGTAGTCCGGGAAGGTGCCGTCGATCAGCTTCGAGGTCAGCACCACGTTGCCGAGGGTGAAGCGGATCTTGCCTTGTGAAAGTTCGATCCCGACGTCGGCCTCGCTGTCCTCGATCAGCCGCTGCACCTCGCCGACCGTCTTGCGCGGGACGATGACGCCGGGCATTCCGGCCGCGCCCTGCGGCAGCGGGAGATCGACCTGCGCCAGCCGGTGACCGTCGGTCGCAACGCCGCGAAGCGTCGCGCTTTTGGCGCTCCCCGCGCCGTGCAGGTAGATGCCGTTGAGGT
Source organism: Bradyrhizobiaceae bacterium (assembly GCA_044508545.1). GTDB lineage: Bacteria > Pseudomonadota > Alphaproteobacteria > Rhizobiales > Xanthobacteraceae > Nitrobacter. Next base: position 8,100 of record JBIQHO010000015.1, read on the forward strand.
AATAGCGGGTCTCTTCGGTGGAGATCGCGAACTGGGTGCGATCGATCAGCCGCTTGATGTCAGCGGCGGCGAGCGTGAAGGAATGCGTCATCTCGCCGGCCGCGAGATCTGGAAAATCGTCTTCGGGCAGGGTCTGCAGCGTGAAGCGCGAACGTCCGGCGCGAATGGCCAGCACCGAGCGGTCACCGTCGCCTTCCAGCACGATCTGCGCGCCGTCGGGCAGTTTGCGGACGATGTCGTGGAACATGTGCGCCGGAACGGTGGTCGCGCCGCCGGTTCCGGTCTCCGCCGCCAGCGTCTCGGTCACTTCGAGATCGAGATCGGTGGCCTTCAACGACAGCCTGGCGTTTTCGGCGCGAACCAGCACGTTGCCCAGAATCGGGATGGTATTCCGCCGTTCGACCACCCGATGCACATGGCCCAGCGATTTCAGCAGTTGCGCGCGTTCGACGGTGACCTTCATTGCAAATCCGTCCGATCAGTTCACGTCTTGAAAATGCCGCGGGACATCGCCGCAGCACGTAAACCCCGAGTTCAAGGCCGATTTGCTTAAATCTGGCGGGACCGCAAGGTGACGCGGAAGCGTGCCCGGCGCAAGCCTTGGCTTGCCCGGGTTTTGGCTTTTTCCCATATTTTGGCGGAAATTCTCCCGCCGTGCCCTATTCCTGAAGCTGCCGTTTCAGCAGTTCGACCTCGTCGGACAGGGTCGCGTCCTTTGACACCAGCGCCTCGATCTTGCGCACGGCATGCAGCACGGTGGTGTGGTCGCGCCCCCCGAAACGGCGGCCGATCTCCGGCAGCGAACGCAGGGTCAGCGTCTTCGCCAGATACATCGCCACCTGCCGCGGCCGCACCACATTGGCGGTCCGGCGCGAGGACAGAAGGTCGGAGCGGCTGACATTGTACTGCCGGGCGACCACGCGCTGGATGTCCTCGATCTTGATCCGCCTCGGCTCCTGCGGACGGATCAGGTCGCGGACCTCGCGCTCCGCCATCTCCAGCGTCACCGGCTGGGCGTTGAGCTTGCTGTGCGCCAGCAGGCGGTTGATCGCGCCCTCAAGATCACGGCCGTTATGGGTGATCGCCTTGGCGAGATAGTCCAAAACCTGCTCCGGCACGTCGAAACTCGCATGATGAACCCGTGCGGCGTCGACGCGTGATTTCAGGATGCCGAGCCGCAGGTCTTCTCCGAGCGAGCCCATTTCAACCACGAGGCCGCCGGCCAGCCGCGAGCGCACGCGATCGTCGAGGCTTTCCAGGTCGGACGGCGGCCGGTCGGCCGCGATCACGACCTGGCGGCCGGCATCGATCAGCGCGTTCAGCGTATGGCAGAACTCGGCCTGGGTCGATTTGCCTTGCAGGAACTGCAAGTCGTCGATGACCAGAACGTCGATGCCGCGAAGCGCTTCCTTGAACGCGAGCGCCGTCTGCGTCTTGAGAGCGGCGACGAAGCCGTACATGAACTTCTCGGCGGTCAGATAGAGCACCTTGCGCTCGGTGCCGGCGTTGCCGGCCCAGGTGACGGCTTGCAGCAGATGGGTTTTGCCGAGGCCTACGCCGGCGTGAATGTAGAGCGGATTGAACATGACGCTGTCGCCGCGCCGCCCCTCCGCCACCTGGCGCGCCGCCGCGTGGGCAAGCGTGTTCGAGCGGCCGGTGACGAAGCTTGCGAAGGTCAGCCGCGGATCAAGCGGAGAACCGCCGAGCGCGTCGTGATTGGCGGAGGCCGGCGCGGTCGCCACCGTCTTCAATTCGGCGCTGGCGCGAGCGCTGCTCTGCTCGACATGGCGTTGATCGGCGACCGGCAGTTCCTTGACGGGAGCGGCGCAGCGCATGGCCGAGCGCACCGTCAGGTCAATTCGATGAACGTCCGGCAGTTCGGCCCGCCAGCAGGCGAGAACGCGCTCCGCGTAATGCGCCTGAATCCAGCTCTTCAGGAACCGGGTGGGCACCGACAGGCGGACGCTCTCCCCGTGTACGCTCTCCAGATCCATCCTCGCGAACCAGCTCGAATAGATGTCTTCTCCGACGGTCGTGCGCAATCGACCCTTCACCCGCGACCAGCGCTCCTGTTCGATGTCTGACATTTTTTTGTGACTTTTCTGATTTGAATGAGGTTGCGATGCGACCGCTCTCCGGGGAAGGCGTCGCGCGTCTCGTCGTGATCCTCCGATGCTCTTCGTTTCAGCCATGACCGATCGTTCGGCCAAGCACCGCAAGCGGGTTCAGATGGCGGGAAACGAAACGAAGGCGAGGTCAGCGACGGGACGGGTCGTCGGGAGGCTGTGTGGGAGAGCGCAGCAAAGCGGTCGCGCTCATGAAAACGCCGGCGACATAATTCAGTGAATGAAATCCGTTGGAATGAAATCCGGTGATGTTGTTTTTGTTTGACATAAACCCCCTCCTCGCTGCGATGGACCGCGCCGAGATGTCCTCTCACGTCTATTTCAAAACCAGTCTGCGACGCCCGACGTGCAAGTCGGGACCGCTACGCGCACTCTAACTCAACAGTTCAGCTCGTCCGCTTCCTGCGGATGTGCGGCATGGCCTGAGCGTATCTCGTTTGCCTGGAAACGTTGGAATCAAACGTCGCAATTGAGAAATTTCGACACAGAACATTCGTTCTCATGTTGCTAATGAGTTGCCATTCGCTGTCACATGGAAAGCTTCGCTAACGTTCATATCGCCGCCGATATGCACGCCCACTCAAGATTCTTTAATCCGCACAACGTGAAGAACCGTGAGTGCCGCGAGCCACTAAGAGATACACGACACCCCAATTCTCGCAACGGCTTTCACGTCGCGGCTGCGTCGCACAAATCGAATGAGTGTCGACGGCGCGGGCCGCGTTCAATACGTCCGGCAGCAACGTTTTGAATCTTCGCGCGGATTCGATGCCGCTGCGCAGTGTTACAAATTCGCATCGCGGTCCAAAATATTTTAACAAACCGTAAAGCGGGCGGACGCGACGGGTCGTTTTGGAAGTGCTTCATTACACTATGTGGATAAGTGATTAGCGAGGCGCATTTTTTTCTGGCCGTTTTTGCGGGTAACCCGTGCAGGCCGTGTTCCCGCGATAGCCGCGCTCGCGGTGATATGCGTGGGGAAGCGTCGAATAAGACAGCCGCGTGTCGGCGCGAAGCTGATGGTCGGCCCTCATGGAGAGGGCTGACCGGCGGGAGCAAGCTGGAATCGACCCGATGGTTTGGTCTCGGGCGGTATGAGACTCCATCGTCATTGAATCGCTATGCAGACTTCATGCCGAATATTCGGCCTCATGGACCATGACGCCGATCAAAAGTGTGTCATCTGCGCGAATGTGCCTTCTTTTTGAAAGACGAATTGAAAGACGAATTGAAAGGCGAAGCGAAGCGACCGTGACGCATCGAACCGCTTCTCGTCGCGTGGTCCGGCTTGACCGAAATATCCTGCGACGAGCGCGCAAAAAAAGGCCCGGCAAATCGCCGGGCCTTTTGCTGAAACGCTTTTGACCGAACTGAAACGCGCTGACGTGCAGCAACGGATCAGATTATTTTGCGAGCTTGGCGATTCGATGCGTGAGACGCGAGACCTTGCGGCTCGCACTGTTCCTGTGAATGATGTTTTGCTGGCCGGCCCGCATCAACTCCGGCTCGGCGCGCTTCATCGCCTGGATCGCGGCGTCGCGATCGCCTTTTGCAATCGCTTCCTCGACGGTTCGGATCGAGCCGCGCATCAGGGTGCGTCGCGATTTGTTGACGGCGGTGCGTCGGGCAATTTTGCGCGTCGCCTTCTTGGCGGAGGTCGTATTGGCCATGGTCTCGACGTATCCTTCGACAGTGTCCCACCGCGAGAGGCCGGCCGGTGGCGTCGGCCATTCGATTGCGCTGGGTGGACCTGAATGTGTTTCCGGTTGTCCCTGAAAATGCCACGCTCGGAGCGAACTGATTCGCGAGGTGCATTCTTCAAAGAACCGCGGCGGCAGGATCGTCCCGCCGCCGTCGGCGACCTTATAGATGCCATGGTTTCGAGCGTCAACGCCTTCCGGGGGCAGGGGGCGTGCGCCGAGAGGCCTTTTCGAGGCATTCCACGGTAACCGAAGTTGGATTTCCGAGCTTCGACAGCTAAAGCGCGGCCGGCGGACCGGCGGCAGAGGGAACAGGTGACGGCATGATCCGCGGTTTTTTTCGCCTGATCGGGCTGCTGCTGCTCGCGGGCGGTTTCGTTTGTCTGGTTTATGACGGCGCGCGGTCGATCGCCGACCAGGCCCTGCGGCTGACGAAACTTGGAGAATTCTGGAACGACATCCATCAGGCCAGTCAGCAAGCGGTTCGCACCCAGATCGAGGCGTCGGCGCCCTGGCTGTGGGACCTCGCAAGGCTGGTTCTGAACCAGCCGGCCTTCGCCGTGCTGGCGATGACGGGCATTCTCCTGCTGCTGCTGTTCCGACCGCGGCGCCCGTTGATCGGCTACTCCCGGGATTGAATGGCCGGGATGAAAACCATAGAGCGTTTTCAAGCGAAGTGGCTACCGGTTCGCGTCAAGAAAACGCGTCAACTCAAAAACATAGAGCTCCGCTTCTGATTCCATCAGAAGCGGAAGGCTCTAGCGGTTTCTTCGCGAACCGATGCCCCTTCGCCTGAAGGCGCCTAGCCTCCGGTCCGCTTCAGTTCCGCGACCAGCCGGTCCAGCGCGTCGGACAGCATCGGCCCGCCGCATACCGTGAGATCCTCGGGAATCACGAGGCGCCGCGATGGCGGATACAGCTTTTCGAGCGCCGGATGCAGCAGCAGCGCGCTGCCTTCGTCCTCGGCGACGTCGCGGCCGTCGGATATCAGGATGAAGTCCGGCCGATCGGCCACGATGGTTTCGAGCGTGGCAAATCCGCTGGAGCGGCTGCCGAGGCCGGACGCGGCGTTCGACAGTCCGGTGATCGAGAGCAATGCGCTGGTGATGCTGTCGTCGCCCGAAACCCAGCCGCGTCGCGACAGCGCCAGCACCCGATAGGGCTTGCGCGCCACCGCTTGCCTCGCGCGTGCGATCGCGGCATCGAGACGCGCGACCTGGGCTTCCGCGCGATCCGGATGCCCGACGAGGTCGCCCATCCGGCGAATCTGCGCCCGCACGTCGTCGATCGATCTTGCGATATCGAACTCGGCGACCCTCATGCCCTGGCGTTTCAGCAACTCGCGCGTCGCGCGCTTCAGGTAGAGGCCCGCGACGACCACGTCGGGCTTGAGCGTCAGCAGGTCTTCCGCTTCGCCCGACAGCCGCCGATATGTCCGCGCCTCGGCCGCCGCCCAGGAGCGCGCGGCATCTTGCGAATAGGGACTGAGGCCGACGATCTGGGCGGGATCGGCAAGCGTCATCAACAGCTGATCGGTGCAGACGTTGATCGAGGCGACGCGCGGCAGACCGGCGGCCTGCGCCTGCGCTGCAAGGGTCAATGTCAGGACGGCCGCGGCAAGGCCGACGCCTCTTCGTCCGGCGAGGCCGATCCGGATCGCCTCGCAAAGACGATGCAACCGCGCGACGGGCGGCGTCGCGATCATGCTTCCGACCATGGCACGATGACGGTTTCGCGTTGATAGTCGGCCCGATAGGTCCTGACGCGAAAGATATTCGCGATAATCGTCTCCGAGAGCGCGGCGGCAGGCGGCCCCTGCGACACCAGACGCCCGTCGGAGAGCACGAGAGCGATATCCGCAAACCGCGCGGCGAGCCCGAGATCGTGCGTCACCACGATGACGAGCGTTCCGTTATCGGCCGCGGTCCGCAGCCTGGTCATGATCTCGATCTGATAGCGCGGATCGAGCGAGGCGGTTGGCTCGTCGGCCAGCAGAATTGGAGCTTCCACGGCCAGCACCCGCGCCAGCGCCACCCGGCTGCGCTCGCCGCCGGACAATTCCGTCACCGGACGATCGCTCAAACCGGTCACGTCGGTCGCCTGCATCGCCCGCATCACCGCCGCGGCGTCCGTCCCGGTCAGCCGCGCGGGATCGACCGCGCCATGCGGGTAGCGCCCGAGCGCCACGATATCCCGCGCCGGCAGCGGCCAGTGCATCTGGTGACCCTGCGGCAGGTATGCGAAACGGCGCGCGCGCGCATTAATGGCGAGTGACGACAGCGCGTCGCCGCAAACCTCGATCGTCCCCTCCGACGGCAGGAGGCCCGCCAGCGCCCGCAGCAACGTGGTCTTGCCGGCGCCGTTCGGCCCGACCAGCGCGGCCAGGCGCCCGCGCGGGAGCGCCAGCGAAATGCCGCTTAGGACAACCCGCTTTCCGAGACTTACCGACAGCGACGAGGCAGTGAGAATGGCGGCTTCGCTCATGCGAGGCCTCCGCCCAGCGCGCGACGCTCGCGCACGATCAGATACAGGAAGAACGGCACGCCGATCAGCGCGGTCAGCACGCCGACCTTGATGTCCGATGTCGATGGAATGAGACGCACCGCGATATCGGCCGCGAGCAGCAGCGCCGCGCCGGCCAGTGCGCTCGGCACCATCAGCCGCGCCGGGTCGTAACCGATCAGCGGACGCATCAGATGCGGCGCGACCAGGCCGATGAAGCCGATGGCGCCCGCGACAGCGACCGCGCCGCCGACGCCGAGCGCAACGCCGAGAATCGCCCATAGCCGCAAGCGGCCGACATCGACGCCGAGGCTCTGCGCGGATTCCTCGCCGAGGCTGAGCGCGCGAAACGCATGGCGCCGGCTCATCAGGATCGCGGCGCCCGCGATGATGAACGGCAGCGCCAGCATCACATGACGAAAACTGCGGTCTTCCAGCGAGCCCAGCAGCCAGAACGCGATCTCCAGCGCAGCGAAGGGATTGCGCGACAGGTTCATGGTCAGCGACGTCGCGGCTCCCGCAAGCGAGGAGATCGCAAGTCCCGAAAGGATCAGGATCAGCAGGCTGGCATTGCGTCCGGCGATCGCGAGCAGCACGAACACGGAAACGAACGCCGCGGCGATAGCGGCGATCGGCAGCGCGAAGGACCGCACGTCGATCCCTGCAAGCGCGATGACCAGCACCGCGCCGAATGCCGCCGCCTGCGGCGCGCCGAACAGCGAGGGCGATGCCAAGGGATTACGCAACAGTCCCTGCAGGGCTGCACCCGACAAACCGAGAATGGCGCCGATCGCAAGCCCGAGGATTGCGCGCGGCAGGCGAATGTCCTGCACGATGATCCGCTGGACCTCGCTGCCGCCGCCGAACAGAGCCTCGAGAACAGCGACCGGCGACAATTTTACGGGACCAACGCCGAGCGACACCAGCGTCAAAAGCGCGACTCCCGCACACAGCGCGGCCGTCACGACCGCTCGCCGGCGGGCCGCGATGTCCTGCATCACCATGTGGGGCTGGAAACGCGGCAAATCATCGGACAGGCCGGTCCGACAGCACAGCTCGGGAAACCCAAAATTCGGGAGACCATGACGACCCTTTCCGCCGACCCACCGTCGCGCGCGGCAAAGTCTGGTTCAACTGCGTCGAAGCAGAATCTGGCCATTTCTTTCGATCGAGCATGATCTTATCCGAAAGCCGGTTGCCGCTTTTCGGGATCATGCTCAGGCGTCACCGGCCGGTCTCCTGGCTCGCGGCCGTTGTCCGGATCCGTCCCTCGCATGCGCGGCATGTTCGGCAGCGGAATGGACGCGAATGGCCGCTTACAGTTGCGGGGGCAGCCGCGGCGTTGGGGCCATATTCCCGCACCGCGTTCCCGTTTCACCTCCCTTGGGAGGCACCGATGACCACCCAAACAACCATAGCGGAACCAGCCGTGCAAGCCGCGACCGCATTACTGCGAGGGCGCGAACTATAGCGATCAGCAATCCCCTCAGAGCTTCGCGAGATAACGCGGCAGCTCCTGCTCGAATTCAGGGAAGTAGCGTGAAATCACGGAAATATCGAAGCGCGCGAGGATCGACTCCTTGGGCTCCCGGTCGAGCAGGAACTGAAAGGCGGCCTCGACGCAGCGCTCGGGCGTGTGCTTGCCGGCTGTGAGCTGCTTGCCCTTGGCGTCAGACATCGTGACGCGGTGGCGGCTCTCGCCGTTTCCGTCGCGGACCACGGCCTCGAACTCTCCCTCACCGACGCGCTGAACCTTGATCATGAGGCCGCTCCTTGGCAGCCGGCGGTACGACGTCCTGCTGCCCCATATGCTTTAATTCCTGTGGTTGCCGGAAATCGTCGGGTCCGGCCGAAAAGATAAGGGCGCGGAAGGACGTTCAAACGGCCGGCACTTGGACAGATTCCATCCCAACTCCGCGATATTTGAAAGAAATGTTTGAAACAACGGCCATCCAGGACGTTATTGATCGATCCTCGGGATATGTTATCGGAAAGATGCTCGCCGTGCAGGGCAGCAAACCAATTCTTTTATCGAGGCTAGAGGAAGATCAATGATCGAAGATGATGAATTCAATGGCTTCGTGATCAGCTCGCTGCGCCGGGCCTTGGAACACGGTGCCGAAGCTTTTAATCGATTGATGCAAAAAGACGATGCATTTCTTCGCGAAAGTTTCGCTCGCTGCAGCATCGTGTTTGCCCTGTGGCCGGACGAGCAGGCAAAATGCGGCTTTGCGATGATGCCCATCAAGCGGGAAGCGCCGCCGGATCCGCTCAACGTGAAGGGCGAGGTGATGCCATGCCTGAGCAGGGAGGCCGCGTTCGCCTTGCAGGAGCGGTTTGGCGATCCGTCGTTGAAAGACGAATTCCAGCACTTCTCGGTCGACGGCGAGATTCCGTTTCCCAATCGCTTGAACTGAAGAGCGGCTCGAGTCCGGTTCACGTTGAATCAGACTCGTTGTTTATCTTTCTCGCCGCTTATCTTTTGTCGAGCAGGATCTTTTCCGAAAGCCGTTCCCACTTTCGGGATCATGCTCCGAACGAGGGCTCGGTCGGCGGCGTCTCGCCGACGTGAGTCGGCCTTGCGATGCGGATCGTTCCGTTACGACAGGCGGAAGAACCGCGGTCCCGAGTGCGGGCCGCGATTCATGCGCTCGCATGTTTGTTCTCCGCTTCGAGCGGCAGAACCGGTCAATAGCCCAGCGCCACCGGGCGGAACGCCTGCAGCAGGTGCTGATCGAGCTTGTCGCCCATTTTCTCCATGAGCGCGAATGACTTGGCGTGCGTAAACGGGAGACGGTAGGCCCGCTGTTCGACCAGCGCCGCGTGAATGTCCACGATCGTGGTCAGGCGCACGATGTCGCTGATCTGATCGCCGCGCAGACCGTCGGGATATCCCGAGCCGTCGAGGAATTCATGATGGTGCAGGACGACGTCAAGCATCTCCGGCGGGAAGCCGCCCTGCTTCAGCAGGGCTTCGTAGCCAAGCATCGCATGCCGGCGGATTTCAGTCTTCTCCTCGTCGCTAAGCTTGCCCGGTTTGTCGAGAATCGCAACCGGAACGAAAGCCTTGCCCACGTCATGCAACAATGCGGCGCGCGCCAGCCTGCGCTGATCGTCCTCGCGCAGCCCCAAGTGCTGCGCGAATGCTACGGCGAAGCCGGTGACGAACAGACAGTGGCGGTAGGTGTGGGTGTGATGACGGCCGACGGCGGTCAGCCATTGGCGCAGCGATGTGCTCCTGATGGCCGTGAGAATCTGACTCTCGGCCTCCAGCACGTCGCCGAATGCAAGGGGAATCCCGGCCGGAAGCTGCGTGAATATCTTCACCAGCACGGCATGCGCCGCTGCGATGCCCTGATTCAGCGCCGTGCCGTTCACTGTCGCATCATCGTCGTCGGGGAATGCGAGACGGATGCGTTGCAGGATGACTTCTGCATCGAACGGTCGTGAAATCGTATCCGTCGCGCCGAGCGCCCACGCCTGCATCGAGCCATGGTGAAGCGCATCGGCAAGAACGAACAGCCGTGGCACCGATCGGTAGGCCTCGATGCACAGTTTGTCGCGCACCCGCAGCACGCTTTCGGCCGAGCGCAGGTTGATGTCGACGACGATGCCGGCAAAGCGGCCGGCCGGGGCGTCCGGAATCCCGGTGGCGGGACTGGTATCGACCTCGCCGACCTGTTGCAGGATCGCCCCGAGGTCGCCGCTGCGATCGCTCCGGTCGGATGCCAGGAGCAGGCGACGCCTTGCGCGCGATCCGGTTGTGAGCGTCGTCATCGATCCTCATCGGCTTGCAGTTCGGCGCTGCACGGACTTTAGCCAATAAGTAGATTCGCGAAGATTAAGCGGTATTATTAACGCCGGCATAGCGGCCTGCCGATAATTCAATGGAAAACGTTGCCTTCGTTAACTTATGGGGATTCCGGCATGAGGCCGGGCCTGCAACGCAAGCTGCGAGGTTGATTTGCAAAAGGCGGCGGGCGCGCGCCCAAGCCCAAGTGCGAATATGTTAGGATCGATTATCGAAGCTCGCAGAATTCAGGACCGCGTTTTACGTGTCGGAAAGCATTACGTGTCAGCAAGCACAAGGGCGGCATCATGAAGCAGCGGACATTGATCTGGGCCTCGGCCTGCGTTGTTGCGTTTTTCGCGGCGCGGAGCGTGCCGGGACATGCTCAGCAACCGGCAGCGACGGCCCCTTATTCACCGCCCTTTACCGCGACGCTGTCCAACAACACGCCGCTGGCTTTCGGCATGGACGGCGCAACCGCGGCGAACGCGCTCGGCGTGCCGCTGACCTACATCAGCGGACGCCCGGGCAACGAAATATTTCTGGCGTTTCGAAGCTACGGCGGCAGCGGTTTCTTCGAGCGCAGGGACCGGCTCTATCTGCAATTCCGCAAGGGCCGTCTCGTGGGCTGGAAAGGCGATTGGGGCCATAATTGGATGTGGCGCTGATCAGCGCCGCGCCTTGCGAACGCAAGAGCGTTTTCGAGCGAAGCGGATACCGGTTCGCGTCAAGAAAACGCGTCAAATCAAAATCATAGAGTCCCGCTTCTGATTCCATCAGAAGCGGAAAGGCTCTAACGGCAGAACCGTGAAAGCCGTGCGGGGGCATTGATGAACGGGGACGGAGACGACAGCCGATACCGCCGCAGGGGCCTGTTCGCCAAATACGTCACGTCGCTCGTCGGGCTGGTCGTGTTCGTTCTCGCGGTCAACGGCGCGCTCGAGATCTGGATCAGCTACAACCAGACCAGGGCCGCGCTGGTTCGCGAGATGTCGGAGAAGGCGGGTGCGACGGCGCATCGCATCGAACAGTCGATCGTGGATCTGGAGCGCCAGGTCAGCTGGGTGACGCGCGCCAGCGTCGTCACGGTCGAGCAGCGGCGCGCGGACTACGCGGAATTGCTCAATCAGGTGCCGGCCGTGAGCCGGATCTTCCAGCTTGACGGGCAGGGGCATGAGCAGCTTCGGCTGTCGCGTCACTCCGTCTCGTTCGGCAGCGGCGCTGATTTTTCCCGCGATGTGAGATTCACGCAGGCCGTCGCAAGGGGCATCACATACGGGCCGGTTTTCTTCCGAGAGCAACAGCCCTTCATGTCGATCGCCATCGCTCACGCCGGGCGGGACGCCGGCGCGTCGGTCGCGGAAATCGATCTTCACTTTCTCTCCGGATATATCAACGAGGCGCAGGCCGGACGAATCGGCTCGGCCTATGTCGTTGACTCGAGCGGCGTCCTGCTCGCCGGCTCCGACAAGAACATACAACCCGGCAAGAATCTGTCCACCCTGCCGCAGCTCGCGGCGTTGCTGAAATCCGGCAACACCTCGCCCGCGTCGGGAGCGAGCGATGAAGGTGATGCGGTGCTGACCGCGTCGAACCGGATTCCCAGGCTCGGCTGGTTCGTGCTGTTCGAGCAGCCCGCAAGCCAGGCGCTCGCGCCGATCCATGATCTTTTGGTACGCATTGGCGCTCTGGTCGCGTTCGGCCTGGCGCTTGCGATCCTCGCCGGCATGCTGCTGGCGCGGCGCATGCTGGTCCCGATCCAGGCCCTCAACACCGGCGCGCGGCGTCTCGGCGGCGGCGACTTCGAACACCGCATCGACGTCAGGACCGGCGACGAGCTGGAGCAGCTCGCCGGGCAGTTCAACAGCATGGCCGGACAGCTTCGCGAGACCTATTCCGACCTCGAACGCAAGGTCAGGGAGCGGACGCGCGAACTCGCGCAGTCGGTGAGTGAACTCAAGGCGCTCGAAGAGTTCGGCCGCGCCGTCGCCTCCTCGCTCGATCTCAGCGCCGTGCTGCGCACGGTCGCCGGCCGCGCGCTCGAAATCACCGGGGCGGATGCCGTGCTGATCTACGGCTTCGATGCGGAAGCTCGCCGCTTTGATCTCATCGAGGCCAGCGGCACGGAGAAGCCGGCGGACGGCAACCCCTGCGCCATCAGCGCCGGCGATGGCCTGCTGGGTCAGGCGGCTGCGACCGGCCAGCCGGCCGCAATTGAAGACTTTGCAGCGTCGGAGGCAAATCCGCTCAAGGATGCCGCGACCGCCGCCGGTTTTCGTTCCGCGCTGGCGGTGCCGCTGGTCGACCAGCAAGGCATCCTCGGCGCGCTGATCGTGCTGCGCCGGAGCACCGGCGCGTTTTCGCCGAACCTGCTCGGGTTGATGCAGACGTTTGCCCATCAGTCTGTGCTGGCGATGCGCAACGCGCGGCTTTTCCATGAGGTCGATCAGAAAGGCAAGGAACTCGCGACCGCGCACGGCATCGTCCAGCAGCAGGCTGACAAGCTGCAGCAACAGACCTATCAATTGCTCAACTGGAACAAGTCGCTGGAAGAGCAGGTCGGCAAGCAGCTCGGAGAGATCGAGCGCATCCGGCGGCTCGAACGCTTTCTCGCGCCGCAGGTCGCGCAGCTCGTCGCCTCCTCCGATGGGCAGAACTCGCTGCTGGACAGCCATCGCGGCGAAGTCACGGTGGTGTTCTGCGATCTGCGCGGCTTCACAGCCTTCACCGAAAGCTCGGAGCCGGAAGAAGCGATGAACGTGCTGCGGGAATATCACGCGGCGCTGGGCGAACTGATCTTCAAGTACGAAGGCACGCTGGACCGTTACGCGGGCGACGGCGTGATGATCCTGTTCAACGCGCCGGTCCCGGTTCCGGATCACACGTCGCGCGCGGTGCGGATGGCGGTGGAAATGCGCGACAGCATCGGGAGGCTGTCGCGGAAATGGCGCAACCGCGGTCACAGCCTCGGCTTCAGCGTCGGGATCGCCGTCGGCTACGCGACGCTGGGCCAGGTCGGTTTCGAGCGCCGGCTGGAATACGCGGCGATCGGCAGTGTGACCAATCTCGCCTCAAGGCTCTGCGACGAGGCCAAGGCAGGCCAGATCGTCGTCAATCAGCGCGCCTACGGCATGGTGGAGCATTTTGTCGATGCAACTCCGCTGAAGCCGCTGGCGCTGAAAGGCTTCCACAACCCGGTCGCGGCCGTCGAGATCAACCGCTGGCAGGACCGCGCCGGCGGACGTTGAATCGCCATTCCGGCTTGACTAGGTTTGCTCGCCGTCGATCCGGGAGCGCTCGCAAGGCGTCACTGCAATTGTGCTATGTTTTTTCGGAAAAGAATCTTTCGATGACGATGAAATCCCTCGACCCGCATCGCATTGCAACAAAGGCGATCGCTCTCGCGATCGTGCTGGCGACGGCCGTCATCGCGTCTCAAGGGTTTGCGGCCGGCGAGCAGGAGACCCCGAGGAACGGCCCGGCCGTCACGGTCCTGAAGGCCGCAAAGTCCTGCTTCACCGCCACCGTCGAGGTCAGCGGAATCCTGATCCCGAAGAATGAGGCGGCCGTACGCCCGGAGCGGCCAGGGCTGAAGGTCACGGAGGTATTGGCCGAGCCGGGACAGAGCGTGACCGCCGGGCAGACGCTCGCCCGTCTCAACCGTCCCGAGGGCGGATCGACGCGGGTTCAGGCGCCGGTCGCTGGACTGGTCAGCAGTTCCACAGCCGAGATCGGCGCGATTGCCTCGGGCAAGGGCGAGGCCTTGTTCAATATCGTCACCGGCAACGAGTTCGATCTGGTCGGCCAGGTGCCGACCGCTGATCTGGCGAAGCTGGTGGTCGGTCAGACTGCCAGGGTCGTGATCGTCGGCGCCGGCGACATGGATGGCAAAGTCCGGCTCGTCGCGCCGACGATCGACCCGAACAGCCAGCTCGGGCAGGCCTTCATATCCGTCGATCCGAACAGGCACCTGCTGGTCAATGCGTCCGGCCGGGCGATCGTCAAGACCGGCGAGAGCTGCGGCATCGCGGTGCCGCTGACGGCGGTCCTGTACGGGAGCGCGGGCACGGTGGTTCAGGTGGTCCGGCGCCAGCGGGTCGAAACCCGGCGCGTCGAGGTTGGGCTGCTGTCGGGGGGACAGGTCGAGATCCGCAAGGGATTGTCGGACGGCGACGTGGTGGTGGCGCGCGCCGGCGCCCTGCTGCGCGAGGGCGATCCGGTCAGGCCGGTCACGGCTGATGCGAGCGCGAAGTAAGCCGCTTCAACTGCCGGCCTTGCGCGAGGCGGTCGTGGTTCCGGACCCGAACGGCACCTCCTGCACCAGCGACGACGACACCGCCGGAACCTGCTGGCCCCCGCTCGCGTGGGAAACAGCGGCTCGCGTCTTGCTGAACACGGCTTCCGCGGCTGGATCGGGCGCATCCAGGCTCTTGAGCAATTCCGCCATCAGCAGGCTGTTATGCCCGCCCGACTCGTCGATCACCTGTCCCGGCGTCGCCGACGACAGGATCAGCGCATTGTCCGGCAGGTTGATCGGCGCAAGGCCGTGGGAGTAGGAACGGAAGCGGCGCTCATAGGGGTTGCGCCGCGATGCGTCGATCACCGCGAGCTTGACCCTGGCGGAGCGCTCCTTCATCGCGCCGAGAACGGCCTCGACGGACAACCCGTCGCGCCGAACGTCGGCTTCCTTCCAGATCCGCGCATCGACCGGGATCATATAGCTCTCGCGGCCGGACTGAATGCCGAAGCCGCTGAAGAACAGCAGCGCCGTCGTATCGGGACCGATCTTCGCTTCCAGGCGGCGGACCGCGCTGCGCATATCGTCGGCGTTGGCGTCCTCGACCATGATGACGTCGAAGCCGTCCCGCCGCAGGATCGTCGTCAGCGCCCGCGCATCGTTGATGGACTGCTTCAGCGGCTCGTTCGCATCCGGATAGTGACCGTTGCCGATGACCAGCGCGACCCGCGGCGGCTTGACGGTAATGCTGCCGGTGGTGTCGTCGGCGACAGCGAGGGCGTCCGCGACCTCCAGGCTGCGCTTGTTGAGCGCGGCATGGGCTCCGATCGCCAGCGACACCATCCCGACCAGGACAGCGGCCAGTGTGACCGACCGGGGGGAGAGGCGAAGCTGCCCGAATGTCATAACGATCAATTCCTGGTCATGCGCGATGGCGCTCTCGCGCCAAAGCCGGATCGGTTTGAGGGGGTGCCTGAACTGTCGCGGCGAAAGACGCTCGTTCTGTGGCACTGCAACATGAAGGTCATACCCTGCACGTCCCCCATGAGCAACACGAAACCTTTATTTATTGGAAACACAATTGGTTAAGCACCTCGCGCAGCCTCTGAAAACCGAGAAGGGCCAGTCACGAATTCCGCGGAGAGGCGGAACCTCAGGGCAATCAACCCGCCGCGGCATCGCAGTGCGACGCCGTGAGCTGGGTCACGTTTGAATTTTTTGCCTATCCGTGTAGCTTTTCAATGGCTTGGCTGAATCGGGCCGTCGAAGCCGTCCACCCATGGGGGCGCAGAGAGAATCATGACTGCTCGCCATGTCGCCGGCGCCGTCTACCGCGCGCTGACGAACCGCAAGGACGGCCCGTCGCTGTACGACCTCTGCGATCCGCTCCTGCTGCGGCATCGCGGCGGCGATCCTCATCTCGCCAAGTTCTACAGGACCGCGCTGGCCAATCCGGCCCTGCGTCCGCTGCTGCGGCGGGCCGGCCTGCCGGAACTGCGGGACGAGGGCCGGTTTCGGGACCTCCAGGACGCGCTGCGGCGCGCGCGGGACGATGAATGCCCGGACTGGGCGGCGATCGGCCGGCCGGTGGCCGCATTGCTGGACACCGTGACGTTGCACCACCCCCGGCCCAACCGGACGGCCGCGGCGGGACCGCCGCCGGGCCTTGCCGAGATCGAGCGCATCATCCGGACCTGCGGCGCGCACCTGCTCCGCTCATTCGGGAAGAACGGCTTCATCCCGACCTACGCCGCGTTCAACCTGATCGGCGATCCCGACCTGCGCGGCCGGGAGTTTCTCGCCGCCCTCACCGGCCTCGATGCGCGCGGCTACAAGAACTCCACGCTGCTGTTCAATCTGGCGCGGGTTTTCATCGCGCGGTCGCCGGCGCGCGAGGTGATCAATCCGCCGTGGCGCGGCATCGCCGAGCCGATGTGGGAGCCGGTGCAGATCCGCCATCGCTCGGCCTAT